>JAGBQU010000123.1 GCA_017632755.1 Lachnospiraceae bacterium | reverse complement strand
TTGCTGTCGCAAAATAAAAATCCAGCCGTCCGGCTGGATTTTTTTATCACCAAAATTCCGGAAAGTGAGACGCCCACTTCCTCTTTTTTTAAAACTGCATGATCACCTTAAACAGATCTCCATCCAGATAAAGCCGGAATTCACCGCCTTGTGCCTCCACCAGGTTCTTTGCGATGGAAAGTCCCAGACCGCTTCCCTCCGTACTTCTGGAGACATCTCCTCGGATGAAGCGCTCCGTCAGCTCCTCGGCATCGATGTTCAGCGGCTGTTTGGAAATGTTCTTGATCGATATGGAAACCTGGTTTCCCACGCTGCTAAGATCCTTCACCTCCATGTATACCCGCGTGTTCTCCATAGAATACTTATAAATATTCCCCAACAGATTGTCGATGACGCGCCACATTCTCCTGCTGTCGGCATGGATCATGCACGGCGTATCCGGAAAATCCGTGATCAGAGATAACTGCTTTTCGGCAAATCGATCCGTAAACTCTCCCAGCGCCTGCTGCATGAGTTCCACCACGTTGAGCTGCTCCATATGAAGGACGATATTACCTGAGGATATCTTGCTCGCCTCCACCAGATCATCGGTCAGCTGCTTGAGCCTCTGTGACTTACTGTCCAGCACTTCGATATACCCACGTATGGTCTCATCCTCCACATGTTCACGTTTCAGCAGATCAACATAATTGATGATGGATGTCAGCGGCGTCTTGATATCATGCGATACATTCGTGATCAGATCCGCTTTCATGCGCTCATCCTTCATGCTCTGCTCAACAGCCTGACGGATCCCGTCTCCGATATGATTGACGGCGTTGGCAAGCTGCAGGTTATCACCGTAAATATGGCCCGTGTCCACCTGATATTCGAGTTCACCGCTGCTGATCTTGTCGATCCCTCCGACGATCCGGCTTGTTACGGCCGCGTTATATAAAAGCATTACGAACAAAAGTACATCCAGCAGCCAGCAAAAGATGAGCATGGCCGCACTCTCCCACATCCCCGCCAGAAGATGCAGATGCATCAAGATAAAGATCGGAATAAAGCGAAGTATTGTTTTTCCCGTCACACCTGCATTGCGGTAGACCCACCACATGCCCTTTTTGATCCGGACACAGGCTCTTTTTAGTGCCTGCCAGAGTTTTCCGATCAAACTTCCCTTAAGCAGGATTCCCGCCTTGATACGTCTGACCAGACTGCCATAAAAGAACAAAAACGCAAGATCCAGAAGAAGTGCAAGGGTCCCGTGCAGGATCAGGAAGAAACTGCCCTTCGCAAAGCGCAGGAGCGAACTGACACTGAGCATCTCACTCATGGAAACCACATAGATCCCGAATACTCCCACAGCCAGACCCGCACCGAGTCAGAAAGCGATCTCCGTATACCAGCGATCAAAGGCGATCAAGTGGATCTGCTCATCCTCCTCAACTCTTCCGCACTGGATCATAAAGGCAGCAAGTGTGACAAGGGACAGCACAAGCAATCCCAGCAAAAGTGCCAGATATTGATTCTCATATCGTGCAAAAAAACGATAACAGTCGTCGATCATTGCATACATATCATCTTCATGATATTTGGCAATGCTATTTTCTCCCTCTTTCAACACTCCGATATAGATCCTGCCACCATGCTCACGAAAAACGTAATTATATGTGCTCAGCCCCGCCTGCAGTTCCCCTCGGAGAACCGCCTTGCTCTTTTCTTCGATATTCCCGCTCGCAGCGTCGATCACCAGATAGACATCCATGCAACCTGCGAATCTGCGAGACACCGCCACGGCCTCCTTACGGTCCTTCAATCCCAGATTGCTGTAGAAAGACTGCTTACCATCCACCTCATCATTCTGGGGAAGATAGAGATATTTAAAATTCGTTCCACTGCTGAGATAATAGTCCTTCCACTCCTCATAGAGTGAGTAGTTGTAGGCAAGATCCCCGGACACCTCCATCAGGATATTTCCGACCAGCTTTGTCACCTGATCTGCCATGGCAGGATCCGCTGCGACATCTTCCTCTGCATACGCTTCCTCCTGTTCCTCCACAAGGATCTGCTGCCCCGAAAGCACCTCGTCCTCCGGGACGCTCTGCACATCCGAAAGGCCGGAAAGCAGTTCTTTGAGCCGCTCCTTTTTCAGATAGATGGACACGCCGTCCGTTGGCAGAAAAACCTCCCGAAGACATTCGTCATCCAATGTTTCAAAACCATAGGAATTGTTCCAGTTGATCAGATCCTGTATCCGGTATCGCAGCAGTCCGTTCGATGTCAGACGGCGGTCTGTCGATTTGTGCGTGTAATATTCGAGAATATCCACTTCCTTATCCTTATCGAACTCACCATTCGACTCAAACTGCCTGCAGACAGCCAGATATTTGACAAGACGGCTCGAATCCGTCCCAAATGCATAGCGATATGCGTCGGATGTGGTATAGTCATCCTCCCTCCTCAGTGGATCGACAAAGATCAGGCTCCCGGAATTATCCTCAAGCAGGCAGTGTCCGAACAAGTCGGATGCGACCCCGATCAATAGTGTAAAAATAATGACGTGACACAGCACGATCATACATTTGTATCTGCGTTTAAAAAATTGTTTTGGCATCGTTTTCTCCTCTTATCCCGGCAATCGGCTACGGCTGCTTTTCCACCTTGTAACCGATCCCCCATACTACTTTCAGATAGCGAGGCTCCTTGGGATTGATCTCGATCTTCTCACGGATGTGACGGATATGTACGGTCACGGTGTTGTCGGCACCGATCGCCTCCTCATTCCAGATACTCTCATAGATCTGCTCGATGGAATACACCTTCCCTGCATTGCGCGCCAGAAAATATAGGATGTTGTACTCGATCGGAGTCAGTTTGACCGGCTCACCATCCACGGTCACTTCCTTTCTCTCATCGTCGATGGAAAGTCCTCCGATGTTGCAGATATTCTGATTTTCCTCCGTGCCACTTCCGAGCATGGTATACCGTCTGATATTGGATTTCACCCGGGCGATCAGCTCAAGCGGATTAAACGGTTTTGTGACATAATCATCTGCTCCGACGTTGAGCCCGAGGATCTTATCCGCATCTTCTGACTTAGCCGAAAGGACAATGATGGGTATGGCACTGAACTCCCGGATCTTTAACGTCGCACGGATCCCGTCAAGCTTTGGCATCATCACATCGATGATCAAAAGCTGCACGGACTCGCTTTTTAAGATCCGGATCGCCTCCTCCCCGTCAAACGCCTTCAAAACGTGATATCCTTCCTGTGACAGGTAGATCTCTATCGCCTCCACGATATTCCTGTCATCATCGCATACCAGCACGGTATCTTTCTTTTCCATGGTAACCTCCTGTTGTCTTAAGACCTTTCACCGGCAGATTTCCCGGTTACTTACATAACATTAAATCATATATTTTCTAAAATCAGACTATATGAATCCTTAAGTATTCCTTAAGAACGCTCCGGGAGAATGCCGCCACAGCATTTATCAACTCTCCAACACCAAAAAAGCACCCAGATTGCCCCTTCTCCCCTTTGATGCCCTGTGGGAGAACAGATACTCCGGATTGCAACAGCTGCAGATATCCGTCACCTCAAGATGCTCTCTCCGGATACCGGCCTCTGTCAGCACGATCTCGTTGGCCTTCCAAAGATCCAGAAGATATTTTCCGTCCTTCTTGGGAAATAGGATCTCATCCTTATGCTCTGCAAATTCCTCTGCAAAAGCATCCGCCACATCCGCACTGACCTCATAGCAGTCCTTGCAGATGGAAGGTCCCACTCCTGCCAGGATGTCACCCGGATCACACATAAACGCTCTTTTCATGGCATTGACCGTGACCTGTCCCATACGTCCCACCGTTCCCCGCCACCCCGAATGGGAAAGTGCGATCACCCGCTTTACGGGATCATAAAAATAAAGCGGAACGCAGTCCGCAAAAAAAGTTCCGAGCACGATTCCCGGCTCATTTGTGATCAGACCATCCACATCGGAATAATCCTTCGGGCGGGTAATGCCTTTTCCGGCATCCTGCCCGGTGACGATCCGTACGTTTGTCGTGTGCGTCTGATCCGACAGGACAAACTGCCCGGGCGGATACCCCAAAACCTCTCCGATCCGCCGGAAATTTTCATCCACCGCTTCTTTTTGATCCCCGCGGGTGTAGCTTAAGTTCATGGAAGCATAGACCCCCTCGCTTACACCCCCGAGTCTTGTGGAGAACAGATGGCGTATCCCAGCTTCTTTCTGCAAAATAGGGAAGGCCAGATATTCCAGCTTCCCTACTCTCTCTTGTAACATTACCTGTTTATTCTGTTTTCTTTTCGGCTGCATTTTAACCCTCACTTATCAGATCGATCAACACATTTTGAGGTACCGGTTTTGAGAAAAAGTATCCTTGGAGATAATCGACGTCAAATGTTGTGAGCAGGTCGATCTGCTGCTGCGTCTCGACTCCCTCCACAAGGATCTTTTTATTCATCTGTCGAATCATGCGGGCACTGTTTTCTAAAATGACATATCCCAGTCTGCTCTTTTCCGCACCCCATAAAATACTCTTATCTATCTTTACCACGTCAATATCCAACGAAAATACCGACTGGATATTGGAATATCCCGTCCCGTAATCATCCATTGAAAACAATATCCCGTTTTCCTTAAGCTGCTTGACAACCGAACCAAGGAGCTGATAATCATGGGCTGCGACAGACTCCGTGATCTCGAAGTTGATCATGTGTTTGTCAATCCCGTACGAATTCACGATCTCAAGGATATGACTCACGAAATCAGGCTGTATACACTGTATCACCGAAAGATTGACATTGATACACTCCAGTCCTTTTTTGGCCGGAATACCGCTCTTTATAAACGCGCAGACCTCATGAAG
Source organism: Lachnospiraceae bacterium (assembly GCA_017632755.1). Next base: position 3,083 of record JAGBQU010000123.1, on the reverse strand, counting down.
GACAAAATCACCGATCTCCTCGATCAGACCGATCTGCTCCGCAAGCGGAATAAACTCATCGGGCGGTATGTTTCCCAGTACCTCATCCTGCAGTCTGAGCAGCGCCTCCGCTCCATGTATCCTGAGCCCCTTCAAATAATATGTAGGCTGATAATATACCTCAAATCCCCCTCCAAAAAGCCTCTGTGAAGCGCACGCTCCACTTCCGCCCTGCGCATGAGATAGTCCAGTCCGTTACTGCTCAGGCTCTTCGTACTCATATTGGCCGGCGCAGGAGAATCCGTCATAAAGAAAATATCCTCTGTCGTCCGGAGCTTACCCGGTATTTCCGCGCTCATCACAATGGCATGAAGCATGATCTCGATGTCTCTGCACTTCCATGGTTCATCAAATCTTTTAAGGATACATTCCTCAAGCTGCTGTGTCTTCTCATACCCCATATCAATACAGGATAACAGAAACGTTTTGGGGTTGGTATGATAGATGCTGTACCATGACATCTGCGCATTAAGAAAATCGGACAGGATCATTGACAGGATATCCGTATTTGCAGAACCTGTCACGCGCTGGATGATATCCGCATTGGTGACCTTTATACAGATCACATGAAAGGAACGCCCTGCCGAAATAAACTTATCCATATCCATCTGAAGAGCTTTCCGGTTATAAAAACCGGTATCTGCATCAAGTCTGTCATCCTCACTCTCCACTGCCAGCATCACGCCGAGCATAGCAAGAGCCTCGGCAAAAAGTTCACTGTTGATCCTCATGTCGATGAACTGGATGAGCACTCCCGCCACAACAACGAAGTAAAAATATAACAGGGCTCTCCTTCGCCTGACATTGAGGGCAGACCACGAGTGAAGAAGCTTAAAAAAGGCGATACCGATATAGATCACAGCCCCCATATAGAGCAGCATCTCACCCCAGTTGCGCTGAAAATCCAAATTATCGTCAAAATAATAGATACAATTTATAAATGGATTGAGGAGCACCAGAAACTCCAACACAACAAAGAGGGATGCATAAAGCAAGATCCTCTTTCTGTACACCGTTGTCAATTCTCCGGTCACACACATGACATAATAACAGAATACAGTCGGAAGCGCGGTATGTACAATAAAATAGAAAAACTGCATGAGTCGATAAAGCGCAAACCATGTCTGCGACGCTGCCTTGACCGGCTCTAACAGCTCGCCGATGCCTGCTGCGAGCGCATTTGCGGAGATGATCAGAAGCATCAGAATATAAATCCGATTCTGCAGTCTGCCAACCCGCGACTGGATCACTGTATAGATCAGACTCGTTATACACAGCAAAAGTGCTGCTACATAGAGCGCAACATGAAACGCATTTACAGCCACCACAGGATTCCTCCTTGTCTCTTCATCTGAACCAAGCTTACTTTCATTCTATTCTCCCCACCAGATTCTGTCAATCAGCCTTGAAATTCGAAAGCATTCTCCACATGTCGGATCCTTTCGTCTCCGTAAACGGCGATGACATCAAAGCGTACCTGTACATCCGTCCCCAAACCGCGTTTTGCCAGGTAATACAACGTGCATCTGCTGATACGCCTCTGCTTAGTCCTGCTGACGGCTTCCAGGGGATCTCCATGATCGTTCGTTCTGCGATATTTCACCTCAGCAACCACAACAAGGCGATCCTTCTGCGCTACGATGTCGAGTTCCCCGTATCTTCCCGCATGCACATTGCGATCCAATATAAGGTATCCCTGTCTTTTCAGATAATCTACCGCCATCTGCTCGTACTTAGTCCCGATCTTCCGCGTATTCTCCCCTGCCACAAGCCCTCCTTATGATCCTCCGATGCAAGGCAAAAGTCATCGGTTTATCTTTGCTCTGATCTTATCCATCTGATCCACAAACACCAGGATCTCTGCCACCACCTCATAAAGCTCCGGCGGAATACATTCCCCGATCTCCAGCTTCGAGAGGGTATCTGCGAGCTTGTCATCCCGATGCACGGGAACATTTGACTCCTTCGCCTTTTCTATGATACGATCCGCCACGGCGCCCACACCGGTGGCCACGATCTTAGGGGCATCATAGGCAGGATCGTACTCAAGGGCAACCGCCTGTTTTACTTTTTTCTTTTGGGTATCCATCCCTTATGCACTTCCCTTCTCTTTGTTTCCGCTGTCTGAAACGGTCATCGCCATGTCCTTTCCCTTCGCATCACGCTTTCATATCAAAAGAATTAACACTCAAAAGCCTGCTTTTTACCCCGATCGCCTGCGGATCCATCATGTGATCGATCACACTCTTTTCCTCTTCATCCTGCATGGTATGCACACCTGTGCTGACATGATATCCCTTAGCCTGCAGACGCTCGTCCAAGAGATGGATATGATCCGCGATAAAATCGATCATGTCATCACGCAGATAAAACTGTGTGGATACACGGTTGGAATCGCTCAGCTGCACGCGCACGTCCAAAGGGCCGATGTGATCCATCGTCAGATGGAGAAAGGCGCTCATATTTCCGTCTGCATCTGCCAGATGCTTCTTATTCGTATATACATAGAGCTCGCCGTTCGTGTTCTGGTCGAACATCTTCAGCGGGAGCTGAACATACTGGTATACCTGATTGAGATTGTTCATGAACTGCACGTTTTCCTGCATCTGCCATGCGCTCTGCACGGCAGGAGAAGCATCCGGTCCCGCATGGGAAAGAGCCTGCTGCAGATGCTGCATCTTGTTGATGAGCTTTTCATAAAACTGCTCCACCTGCTTTTCATTCCCGACGTCCTCCGGTCTGAGTGTCAGCTGCTCCGTAAACCGCGCACGGATCTGATCCATGAGTCCCTTCTCTCCAAACAGCGCATTTTTGACCGTCTGTGTGATCTCATTTTCCAAAAGGAGACTCTTTTGAAGGAACTGCGCCTGCGCGATCTTATACGCAGGTGTTTGCGGATTGAGTTTCAAAAGATTTTCGGCATCCGCGCGAAGTTCCTTCACCAGTACGGAATTTTGCAATGCCATGCAAAATTCACGGATCTGTTCCTGCGGCACTGCCGTATCCTTCACGGGCTCGCCCAATGAAGGCTCTGCCTTCGGCTC
>JAGBQU010000122.1 GCA_017632755.1 Lachnospiraceae bacterium | reverse complement strand
TCATAGCGTTCCTTATCCATATATCCCTCAAAGGTATTTCCGAGCGTCTTGCGGATCACACCCGCAGTCTTTTGCGCACGTTTTAAATCACCTGCTGACAGTGCAACGAAATCACCGTTTTTCAATCCAAGTGCCTGAATCACTTCGTCTTTTTTATCCTGAACAAATTTGGCGATGCCGCCCACGATCTCTCCGTTTTCGTCCAGTCGGAACCAGTAGGTCTTCTCTCCACTGATCACCTCAACCTCGCCGCACATCTTGTCGATCTGCTTACGCGTGCCTGTAAAATCGTTTGCAACGATCGCTTTGACCGTGTTGCCCTCAAACGGAGCAAAACCACAATCGGACAGTACAGCGGTGGCATCCTGTACCAGAAGGCGGATGCGCAGATCCGGCTTGTCGGATCCGTATGTCTCCATTGCCTCCAGATAAGGGATTCTCTTAAACGGAGGCTTGGATGCCTGATTGTATATGCCGTATCTGGAGAAGATCGGCGGAAGCACATCCTCCATGATCGCAAACACGTCATCCTGACCTGCGAAGGCCATCTCCATATCCAGCTGATAGAATTCTCCCGGCGAGCGATCCGCTCTCGCATCCTCGTCGCGGAAGCAAGGGGCGATCTGGAAATAACGGTCAAAGCCGGATGCCATAAGAAGCTGTTTGAACTGCTGCGGAGCCTGGGGAAGCGCATAGAATTTGCCCGGATGATTTCTCGCCGGCACAAGATAATCTCTCGCTCCCTCCGGAGAAGAGCAGGTGAGGATCGGAGTCGTGATCTCCATAAAATCATGGCTGTTCATCGCTGCACGCAGATCTGCCACGATCCTGCTTCGCAAAACGATCCTGGACTTCACCTCAGGGTTTCTGAGATCCAGATATCTGTATTTCAATCTGGTATTTTCATCCGCTTCCTTTGAGTGATTGATCTGGAACGGGAGCTCGTTGTGCTGACAGTTACCAAGTACGGTAACCTTTGTGGGTACCACCTCGATATCGCCTGTTGCGATCTTCGGATTTTTGGCACTGCGCTCACGCACCGTTCCGACGATCTCTATCGTTGATTCATAATTGATTCCCGAGAGCTGCTGCATGATCTCTTCTGTCTCCGCAACGATCTGCGTAACTCCGTAAAAATCTCTCAGGATCAAAAAGCCTAAATTCTTACTTACCTTGCGAAGATTCTCAAACCAGCCTACCAGTGTTACCTCTTCGCCTACATTCTCCAGCCTGAGCTGGTCACAATGATGTGTTCTTCCCTGCATGTTTCTTCCTTTCTGTGGGATCTACCTGCGCGCCATGTCTTTGTGCGTTCAACCATCCCCTGCGTGTTTCATTCAATATTTCCATTATATATCATATTTTTAAAATATCAATGCTCATTGTCAAATTGGTGATATGTCTCGAGGAAATGGTGGCGCACCCCATCTTTTTTGTATGCCACAACCGTGTTGAGATTTACATTCTCCACACTTTTAAAAATATTCTTCTCGATAAAAGAGCTTTTCTGCGCAAGTTCGCGGATCAGTTCCTTGATCTCGGCACGCTTCGATCCCTTCTCCGTTCCGCCGCAGGAAGCACAATTCTCCGTGAAACGACAGGCGCACTGGATAAAATGCAGCTCATTGTAATGCATCCAATGTTTGATATCCTCCTCACGGATCAGATAAAGCGGTCGGATCAGCTCCATGCCCGGAAAGTTGGTGCTGTGGAGTTTCGGCATCATCGTCTGGATCTGCCCGCCATAGAGCATGCCCATCAGGATCGTCTCGATGACATCGTCGAAATGATGTCCCAGCGCGATCTTGTTACAGCCAAGTTCCTTCGCTTTGCTGTACAAATGTCCTCTGCGCATGCGCGCACACAGGTAACAGGGGGAATCGCCCACATCCGCCACGATGTCAAAGATCTCGGATGTGAATACGGTGATCGGCACGTGCAAAAGCTTTGCGTTGTCCAGTATCGTCTGATAATTGATCTCGTTATAGCCCGGATTCATGACCAGATAGACAACCTCAAAGTTTTTCTTTCCGTGGCGTTCAAGCTCCTGGAAGAGCTTTGCCATCAGCATGGAATCCTTGCCTCCGGAAATGCAGACGGCAATCTTGTCCCCGTCCTCTATCAGTTCATACTCATTGATCGCTTTCGTGAAGGGACGCCAGATCTGCTTGCGGAATTTTTTGACGATGCTGCGTTCCACGTCACGGTATCTCTCCGTCAGCTTGTCCTCATGTTCCATCAGCCGTCTGATCTTGAGCCGCAGATATGCGCGGTAGCCTTCTTCCAGGCTGTAGATCTCATATCCTTTTTCCGACAGATCCTGTGCGATCTCCTCGCTTCTCTGCCCGGTATAACAGAGCAGATAGACCGGTTTGTCCTTTGGCACTTCGGCCAGATGCTCCGCAAACTCCTCCCAATATATATGCATTGCTCCCGGATAACTCTCCGTCTCATAATCCTCAAGGCTGCGGACATCGATCACGCACTTGTCTCTTTCGTCCGCCTCCATCTCATCTATGGTTATTCTGTATTTATCCATCTGACAGATCTCCTCTTTTTTGAGATTACCTATTCACAATCCGCTGATTTACTTCGTAAATCGCTCCTTGCTCTTTCTTCTTCACTTCTATTGATGCCTCGGATTGCTCCGCTTCTTCGAAGCTTTCGCAATCCTGCGAACACTCACAATCCGCTGATTTACTTCGT
>JAGBQU010000121.1 GCA_017632755.1 Lachnospiraceae bacterium | reverse complement strand
CGGGAGAGTATTTTGATTCGCCGGTAACGATTGGTCACATGCACTATCTCAAGCTTCACCATCTGGTTGACGACAAGATCCATGCCCGTTCGACCGGACCTTACTCACTGGTAACACAGCAGCCTCTCGGCGGTAAGGCACAGTTCGGTGGACAGCGTTTCGGTGAGATGGAGGTTTGGGCTCTGGAGGCATATGGCGCTTCCTACACGCTGCAGGAGATCCTGACTGTCAAGTCAGATGATGTCGTTGGACGTGTGAAGACCTATGAGGCAATTATCAAGGGTGACAACATTCCCGAGCCGGGCATACCGGAATCCTTCAAGGTATTGCTCAAAGAGCTGCAGTCCCTGTGTCTGGATGTTAAGGTGCTCCGCGATGACAACACGGAAGTGGAGATCATGGAGACCGTCGATTACGGTGATACCGATTATCGCTATGAGATCGAGGGTGACAGAAAAGGATATGGTCACGGCGAGGAGGAGTCATTAGGCTCTCTTGGCTATCAGCAGCAGGAGTTTGATGAGGATGGAGAACTTGTCAGCTCGGAGGAAGATCTGGACGAGGAAGAGTATGAGTACTCGGATGCAGAGGGAGATTTCGCTGAAGATTTTGATGAATAAAATTGGAAGGAGTGCCATAGATGTCACAAACAAATAATGAAGTGTACCAGCCAATGACATTTGATGCCATGAAGATCGGATTGGCATCGCCGGAAAAGATCAGAGAATGGTCCAGAGGCGAGGTGACCAAGCCGGAGACGATCAATTACAGGACGCTCAAGCCGGAACGGGAAGGTCTGTTCTGCGAGAAGATCTTCGGACCGAGCAAGGATTGGGAATGTCACTGTGGAAAATATAAAAAGATCAGATACAAGGGCGTTGTCTGCGACAGATGCGGTGTGGAAGTCACCAAAGCAAATGTCCGCAGAGAGCGTATGGGACACATTGAGCTCGCTGCTCCTGTTTCCCACATTTGGTATTTCAAAGGAATCCCCAGCAGAATGGGGCTGATCCTCGATCTGTCACCGAGAGTGCTGGAAAAGGTTCTGTATTTTGCATCCTACATCGTACTTGATCCGGGCGAGAGCAACTTTGAATACAAGCAGGTTCTCTCCGAGAAAGAGTATCAGGACGGCAGAGAAGTGTTTGGCAGCAAGTTCCGTGTTGGCATGGGTGCCGAGGCGATCAAGGAACTTCTCGAGGCGATCGACCTTGAGGAGGAAGCTGCTGAGTTAAAAGAAGAACTTGTGGAATCAACAGGACAGAAGAGAGCCCGCATCATCAAGCGTCTCGAGGTTGTAGAAGCGTTTAGGGAATCCGGCAACAGACCGGAGTGGATGATCCTTGATGTGGTTCCGGTTATTCCCCCGGATCTTCGCCCAATGGTTCAGCTTGACGGCGGACGTTTTGCTACCTCCGATCTGAATGATCTGTACCGCCGTATCATCAACAGAAACAATCGTCTGAACAGACTTTTGGAACTCGGCGCGCCGGATATTATCGTGCGCAATGAGAAGAGAATGCTGCAGGAAGCTGTAGATGCGCTGATCGATAACGGCAGACGTGGACGTCCCGTTACTGGACCGGGTAACAGAGCACTTAAGTCTCTTTCCGACATGCTCAAAGGTAAGTCCGGACGTTTCCGTCAGAACCTGCTCGGTAAGCGTGTGGATTATTCCGGACGAAGCGTTATCGTGGTAGGTCCCGAACTTAAGATCTATCAGTGCGGCCTTCCGAAGGAGATGGCGATCGAGCTCTTCAAACCTTTTGTTATGAAGGAGCTGGTTGCAAGAGGCATTTCACAGAATATCAAGAATGCAAAGAAGTTAGTGGAAAAGCTGGATACGAGCGTTTGGGATGTGCTCGAGGAAGTGATCAAGGAGCATCCGGTTATGTTGAACCGTGCACCTACACTTCACAGACTGGGAATTCAGGCTTTCGAGCCGATCCTTGTCGAAGGTAAGGCGATCAAGCTTCATCCGCTTGTATGTACCGCATACAATGCCGACTTCGACGGCGATCAGATGGCTGTTCATCTTCCGCTGTCCGTTGAGGCGCAGGCAGAGTGCAGATTCCTGCTCCTGTCACCGAACAACCTGCTCAAGCCATCCGACGGTGGTCCCGTTGCCGTTCCCTCCCAGGATATGGTTCTTGGAATTTACTATCTGACACAGGAGAGACCGGGGGCTGTTGGGGAAGGCAAGTTCTTTAAGAATGTGAACGAAGCAATCCTTGCATATGAGAATCAGGCGATCACGCTGCACTCCCGTATCAAGGTGAGGATCTCAAAGGCGAATGCGGATGGAGAAGTGATCACGGGCAATGTGGAATCCACACTCGGCCGCTTTATCATGAATGAGATCATTCCGCAGGATCTCGGCTTTGTCGACAGATCTGTTCCGGAGAACTTTTTGAAGCTCGAGATCGATTTCCATGTCGGCAAGAAGGGCTTAAAGCAGATCCTTGAAAAAGTAATCAATACACATGGCGCAACCAAGACGGCAGAGGTACTCGACGATATCAAGTCCATGGGATACAAGTATTCCACCAGAGCTGCCATGACCGTTTCCATTTCGGATATGACGGTGCCGGCGCAGAAGGCAGAGATGCTCGAGCGTGCACAGCAGACCGTTGACCGCATCACCAGAAACTTTAACCGTGGTCTGGTGACCGAAGAAGAGCGTTACAGAAGTGTCGTTGAGACATGGAACGAGACCGATAAGGAGCTGACACAGGTGCTTCTCGACGGACTCGATCAGTACAATAATATTTTTATGATGGCAGATTCCGGAGCGCGTGGTTCCAACCAGCAGATCAAACAGCTGGCAGGTATGCGTGGTCTGATGGCAGATACGACAGGTAGAACGATCGAGTTGCCGATCAAGTCAAACTTCCGTGAGGGACTTGATGTATTGGAGTATTTCATGTCTGCACACGGTGCGCGTAAAGGTCTTTCCGATACAGCGCTTCGTACAGCTGACTCGGGATACCTTACCAGACGTATGGTCGATGTATCACAGGAGCTGATCATCAAAGAAGTGGATTGCTGTGAAAACCGCAGTGAGATCGCCGGCATGAAGGTGAAAGCCTTTATGGACGGAAAAGAGACGATCGAGAGTCTCAAGGATCGTATCACCGGCAGATATACCTGTGAAACGATTTCGGATAAAGATGGAAACGTGATCGTAAAGGCAAATCACATGATCACACCCAGCCGTGCGGAGAAGATCCTCAGCATCGGTGTCAATGAAAAGGGTGAGCCGATCGAAGAAGTGAAGATCCGTACGATCCTTACCTGCCGCTCACACCTTGGTATCTGTGCAAAATGTTACGGTGCCAACATGGCGACCGGCGAAGCTGTTCAGGTTGGTGAGGCTGTAGGTATCATCGCAGCACAGTCCATCGGTGAGCCGGGTACACAGCTTACCATGCGTACCTTCCATACAGGTGGTGTGGCCGGTGATGATATCACACAGGGTCTTCCCCGTGTCGAGGAGCTCTTTGAGGCACGTAAGCCGAAGGGACTTGCGATCATCGCTGAGTTTGGCGGTGTGGCAACCATTAAAGATTCAAAGAAAAAGCGTGAGATCGTCATCTCCAATGAGGAGACAGGGGAGAGCAAGACCTATCTGATCCCGTACGGTTCGCGTATCAAGATTTTGGATGGCACGGTACTCGAGGCCGGCGACGAGCTGACAGAGGGTAGTGTCAACCCGCATGATCTTCTCAAGATCAAGGGTATCCGCGCGGTTCAGGACTACATGCTCCGTGAGGTACAGAGAGTATATCGTCTGCAGGGTGTTGATATCGCTGAGAAGCATATCGAAGTCATCGTGCGTCAGATGCTCAAGAAGATCCGCATCGAGAACAATGGCGATTCGGAATTCCTGCCGGGATCTCTGGTAGATGTTCTGGATTTTGAAGACCTGAATGAGGAACTGATCGCAGAGGGTAAACAGCCGGCAGAGGGCAAGCAGGTTATGCTGGGTATCACGAAGGCATCGCTTGCGACGAATTCCTTCCTTTCCGCTGCATCCTTCCAGGAGACCACAAAGGTTCTCACGGAGGCAGCTATCAAGGGCAAGGTCGATCCACTTGTCGGATTGAAGGAAAATGTCATTATCGGTAAGCTGATCCCGGCCGGTACCGGTATGAAGCGTTACCGCAATGTAAAGCTTGACTCGGATAAAGAGATGGATGATGAGCTCACTTTTGACCTCAATCCGGAGTATTATACCGAGGAAACTGATCAGGATATCGAGGAAGTGACAGAAGAACTTGTCGCTGAAGACAATGCGGAAGAGATTTCAATCGACGAAGAGGTCGTTGTAACCGAAGAAGTGTAATCGAATGATGAAAAAGCTGTGGCGCATGGAGAAATTGAAATGTGCTACAGCTTTTTTTGCGGAAGTGCTTGACAAGGAACTTGCGTTTAGATATACTATTTTAGCGTGCACAAAAATGCATTCTTTTTGTGTGTGCAACAAAAATAATATGAAACGAGGTGAAAAAGAATGCCAACATTTAACCAATTAGTAAGAAAGGGTCGCCAGACAGCAGAGAAGAAATCTACAGCTCCTGCTCTTCAGAAGGGTTACAACTCTCTGAGGAAGAAAGCAACCAATGTTTCTGCATCGCAGAAGAGAGGTGTTTGTACAGCTGTAAAAACTGCTACACCGAAGAAGCCTAACTCAGCTCTTAGAAAGATTGCCAGAGTTCGTCTTTCCAACGGAATCGAGGTTACAAGCTATATTCCGGGTGAAGGTCACAACTTACAGGAGCATAGCGTTGTTCTGATCAGAGGCGGAAGAGTAAAAGACTTACCCGGTACAAGATATCACGTTATCCGTGGTACACTTGACACTGCTGGAGTCGCTAACAGAAAGCAGGCTCGCTCCAAATATGGCGCTAAGAGACCAAAAGCTGCAAAATAATCTGATTTTGCATGTACCACAATAAAAGACTAATTAGTGTTGGGATTCCATTTTCACGATATACGATAGACTCGGATACGGGATTTTTGAAAACCGCACGAACACATTAGTAACGATTATGTGAGTACCGATGAATTAATGATGGTCGCCGAGGCGACAATAATATTAAGGAGGGAAGAACCGTGCCACGTAAAGGACATATTCAAAAAAGAGATGTATTGGCAGATCCTTTATACAATAATAAAGTGGTTACCAAGCTTATCAATAACATTATGTTAGACGGTAAGAAGGGTGTAGCACAGAAGATTGTATACGGCGCATTTGCCAGAATGGAAGAGAAGGCAGGAAAGCCTGCTCTTGAAGTATTTGAAGAAGCTATGGGCAATATCATGCCTGTACTGGAGGTTAAGGCTAGACGTATCGGTGGTGCAACCTATCAGGTGCCGATCGAAGTAAGACCGGACAGACGTCAGGCATTAGCTCTTCGTTGGATCGCTCTCTATGCTCGTAAGAGAGGGGAGAAGACCATGGAAGAAAGATTAGCTGCTGAGTTACTTGATGCTGCCAACAACACCGGCGCTGCAGTTAAGAAAAAAGAAGAT
>JAGBQU010000120.1 GCA_017632755.1 Lachnospiraceae bacterium | reverse complement strand
GACGGCAAAATGGAGATCATACTGGTCGTTACAACCTGGCGACCATCGTACATAATCTGATCAATTCCAACTCTGAAAGAGCCAGGGCAAGGGAATCGGGATCAAGGAAGACGATATGGGTAAGCTCTTTGAATCCTTCGAACGACTCGATGAGATCCGCAATCGCAACATGGAGTTGAAACACTTGGGATGATCCGCGAGTAGGGGCTTGCCGGAGAGCATACCGTGATGATCGTGCTGACTGCAAATGCGGTTGTCGGAGCCAGGGGAAAATACATAAATGCCGGATTTGACGACTATTTGTCTAAGCCGATCGAGGTGGGGCAACTGGAAGAAAAGCTTGCGGAGTACCTGCCGGAAGAACTGATTTGGATACCGTGAGCAAACCGAAGGCAGAAGCCGGAACGAACTCTCGACCACAGCGGATAAACAGCACGGGATGTGCATGCACTCAAGAGCGTTTCCAAAACGATCGGGGCGATGGAGACATCGGAGCTTGCAAAAGAGCTTGAACAGGCTGCCAAAGACGGGGATACGGGCAGAATACAGGCCGATCATGCGAATCTGATACGGCTTTACCGAAAAACGGTAACGGACATTGCATCAGCCATATAGGGCAGAGAGAAAGCGACTTCGAGGATAGCGCGCATACAACATGGAGGATATTATGGCAGAGTGGATAGTAGTAGTAGATGATGACATCACAAATCTGAAAATGGCAGGGCATATTCTGAGCAGGAATAACATGCGGGTTGTTGCATTAAAATCAGGACAGGCGCTTCTTGACTATGTTGTGGAGAACACGCCGGATCTGATCCTCCTCGATATTCATATGCCGGGGATGGACGGATTTGAGACGTTAAAGCGACTGAGAAAACAGCAGTCAGGCAAGGAGGAAATCCCGGTGATCTTCCTGACTGCAGATGAGGATGAGGGAACAGAGACAAGATGTCTGCAGGAGGGTGCCATGGACTTTATCAAAAAGCCGTTTGTTCCCGACGTTCTCACGCTCCGCGTACGGCATATCGTTGAGCTGATCCACCTGCAACGCGATCTTGCATCCGAGGTGGAAAAAAAGACGCAGGAGAACGAGAGGCTTGCGCTGAACGTTGTGCGAACGCTTGCGGATGCCATAGATGCAAAGGATACATACACCAACGGTCACTCCGGACGGGTGGCAGAGTACGCGAGTGAGATCGCCCGCAGATATGGATATACGATCCAGCAGCAGAACTTTATCTATATGTTGGGGCTGCTGCATGATGTAGGAAAGATCGGTGTGCCGGATGCCGTGATCAACAAACCAGACAGGCTGACGGATGATGAGTTTGAATTGATCAAAAATCATCCGGTGATGGGTGCCAAGATCCTGGAAAACATCAAGGAGATGCCCAAACTATCCACCGGAGCCAGATGGCATCATGAGCGCTTTGACGGAACGGGATATCCGGACGGACTAAGCGGCGCGGATATTCCGGAGGAGGCGAGGATCATCGCTGTGGCGGATGCATATGATGCCATGACCAGCTACAGAAGCTATCGAGATGTGCTGCCGCAGGATATTGTGCGCACAGAGATCCAAAAGGGGAAAGGGTCGCAGTTTGATCCTGCGTTTGCCGATATCATGCTCGACATTATGTTAGAGGATATCAATTACATTATGAGGGAACAGTAATGAATGATAACTTGAGACAAAACGAGGTCTTCCGAGCTTCACATATGATGATATTGATCAGCTATACGTTTTTTTCTGCCATACTGGTAGGTGAATCCTTGATTCTTTTCTGGGAGATGTGGGTACTTCCGCTGATCGGCTTTGGTGTGTTTTTCGCTTGGTATATGCATATTGCGCAGTATTTGTCAGAGTACCACCGCCTGTGGCTGTATTCCCTCCTGATGATGGCAACGTTTTTCTTTTACGGGATACATGAGACCAGTACCTTTGATCTTGCCGCTGTCATGACTGCCGTGGTCTTTCTTTACACGATGACAGGTGTTCCGAAACTTGTCACGCTTTGCATCAGTACCTATTACTTCACCATGCTCTATGACCTCATTAAGCTCTATCGAAACGGAACCGCATTCGATAGTCTGTTTATCACGCGAACACTTTTGCATTTGATGTTGATCTACATGGTTGGCTGGGTTTCCAAGGTGATCATGGCCAAATGGTTTCAGGTACTTGGTGACTCAAAGGAGCAGATCGAGGAGCTGAGGGAGGCAACCCGGCGGATGGATGATTTTATGGCGAATATCTCACATGAGATCCGCACGCCGATCAATGCCGTCATCGGTCTTGCCTCAGTTGTTGAAAAAAAAGAGACCAATGAGGAGATCAAGAAGGATATACAACTTATAAACAGTGCCGGGCACAGGGTTGCCGAACAGATCAGCGATATTTTGGATTATACAGAGATCGATATGGGCAAACTTGCGGTGAGTCATGAGAACTACATGATCTCCTCGCTTGTCAATGACCTGGTGGCGCATTTTGATATGGACATCTATAAGGGGATCGAATTGATCTTTGACATTGATGCAAATATGCCCTCCGAGCTGGTCGGCGATGGCATAAAGATCAAAAAGATCATGTGGCATCTGATCGTCAACGCGCTGAAATATACGCCAGACGGAGGCGTGTATGTGCACATCCATTCCTTCAAGAGAGAATATGGGGTGAACCTGTGCATTGAGATCACGGATACCGGGATCGGTATGCCGGAGGAGGAGATCGAAAATATCTTTGAAAAATTCTATCAGGCGGATTCCGGGCGGACGAGAGTCACCGGTGGACTGGGACTGGGACTTTCCATCGTGCAGGGCTTTGTGAATCAGATGGGTGGATTCCTCAAGATCGAGAGTAAAACCGGAGTGGGTACCACAGTGACGGTGAGTATTCCGCAGGCAGTTTCCGATGAAGGAAGCTGCATGGAGGTCGAAGGAAGGGAGAAGCTTTGTTTGGCAGGGTTCCTTACGTTTGCGGATATTGAGGCACCCCGCGTCAAGGAATTTTACAATGAGATGATCCGCAATCTCGTGGAGGGACTTTCCATACCGATGCATCGTGTGGAAAATATGAGAGATATCGAGAGGCTGATGGCGGTTTATAATCTGACACATCTGTTTATCGGGCAGGGGGAATATGAGCTTGATCCGGATTATATCGAAGCGCTGACAGCACAGCTTGATGTGGTGATGATCGCACAGAGTGATTTTGAACCGCGTCCCGCCTCGAAAGTGAAGATCATCCGTAAGCCATATACCTGCTTTTCGGTAGCGAATCTGCTTATCGCAGCAGCGACAAGGGACACGCGGCATATGGAATCGGAGCGTTTCTATTGTCCAGGAGTCCGCGCTCTGGTGGTGGATGACGAATAAATGAATCTTCTTGTTGCAAATGGAATCTTGCGTGATTACGGTATGATCGTCACAACCGCATTATCGGGGGCGGAGGCGATCGAGCTTTGCAAGGAGCAGGACTTTGACCTGATCTTTATGGATCATATGATGCCCGAAATGGATGGTATCGAGGCGATGAAACGTATCCGCGCCAATGCCGCGAGAGAGGGCAAGGAAGCTCGCATCATCGCATTGACGGCGAATGCCGTCAGCAAGGCGAGGGAGATGTTTCTTAAAGAGGGCTTTGACGTCTTTGTCTCAAAGCCGATCGAGATCGTGGATCTTGAGCGTGTGATGAGAAGGGTGTTACCCAGGTCCGTCATTGAGGCAGCGCAGGAAATGGACAATGCACAGAATCAGGAAGTGTTTGATGATATCCGGCCCGCGCAGGATATCAAAACGGAGACGGCTTATGCAGATGCAGAATCGGCGGATGGTATGTCGCAGCTTCTTGCCCTCCTGCGTGGACAGGGGATTTCAACCGATAAAGGTATGCGGTATTGTCAAAATGATCCGGAATTTTACAAGACGGTTCTGCTGCAGTACGCGGGGGATGCGGAGGACAAGATACAGGATATGTGCCGCTTTTTTGACGAAAAGGACTGGGCGAACTATAAGATCCGAGTGCATGCGCTGAAGAGTTCCTCCAAGATCATAGGGGCAGAGCAACTTTCGGAGCTTGCTTTTCGTCTGGAAACGGCTGCAAAGCAGAGCCGCGAGGAGGAGATCCTTGCGCATCACGATGAGCTGATCGCGCGTTATCACAGCATCGCCGAGGCGGTTTTGCATGCATCCGGCGGACGGAGTGACGCACAGGAGGATATGGAGCTTTCCGATTTGACAGTGCAGGAATTTCGGTTGGCGTTAAAAGAGATCTCTGATAATTTGGAGATATTTGAGACGGAACAGGCACAGGAACAGATCAAAAAGCTTTCCGGCTGCACGCTTGACGGAGATAAGTTGGAGGATAAGCTGAAAAAACTTCTTGAGGCCGTCGTGAACTTTGAATTGGAAGAAGCAAAAAAAGAGATTGCGTCCCTTCAAAAGGCAATCTTTGGAGGAAAATAGATGAAACCCAAAAAATTATTCAGGAATTTATACGATCAGAAGAGGGATATTCAGGATCGGCTTTTCATCCTTCTTTCCGGAGTCGCTTTAGTTGCTCTGCTTGCGACGATCCTTCTGGGGATCATGATCGGCGAGAGTAAGGAAGATATCATGGTGCTTCTGGTCTCGTGGGTAGCATTCTTTCTGCTCACCTATCTCTCGGTCAAGTTCTCCAGAGTCCAGCTTGGTGCCAATCTGATCGCGGTAGTCATCATTC
>JAGBQU010000119.1 GCA_017632755.1 Lachnospiraceae bacterium | reverse complement strand
TCCAGCTCATCCGAGATCTGCTGCTCCACATCTTCATCCGATATGGAAACCGCATCCAACTCATATTCCAATCCGGTATAGTTTCCCAAAGATTTTACGGAACTTTTGATTCCATCATGCAGACCGTCATAAGTGCCGCTGTTTCCGCATCCTGCAAGTGTCATAGCAAACAATATTCCAAGTACTCCTGTCAAAAATCTCTTTTTCATATGTTTCTCCTTCCTCGCTCGGTTGCAAGCAGGTAAATCATATCACATTTCACATATCGCCTCAAGCATAAATATCGGCGTTCTCCCGCATGCGCAGCAGGATCCTTTTGTCCATTCTCGAGACCTGCACCTGCGAAATGCCGAGTCTTTTCGCGGTCATGGTCTGTGTCAGATCCTCAAAGTAGCGCATCTCAATCAGTCGGCGTTCCTCTTCCCGCAGATTTTTTAAAAGTTGCTGCAAAAGCAGGTGGTTTGTCAGTTCTTCCTGTTCATCCCTCTGCGTCGGGAGCTTGTCCAGAAGGCGGATCTCATCCCCGTCGGACTGATATACCGTCCGATAGATGGATTCGACCTCTCTTCCCGCCTCCATCGCCATCACAATGTCCTCCCTTGCCAGTCCGGTCGTCTCTGCCAGTTCTTCCATCGTAGGTTCCCGCCCCCACCTTTGCACAAAATCATCCATGCTCTTTTTGATCAGCATTCCCTGCTGCTTGAGGCTTCTGCTGACCCTCATCATGCCGTCGTCCCTGATAAATCTCCGGATCTCTCCCATAATCACCGGAACCGCATAAGTGGAAAAACGAACATCAAAGGATGCATCGAATTTATCCACCGCCTTTAACAGACCGATGCAGCCTATCTGAAAGAGATCCTGCATGTCATATCCCCGGTTGGCAAACCGTCTGGTCACATGCCTGACCAGTCCGATATTTTGCTCCACCAGTTTATCTCGCGCCTCCTTATCTCCTTTCCGCGCTTGTATCAGGAGTACCTGCGTCCCATCCATCACATCTCGTCTCGCAGCGTGCGGCTGCTTCGTATGTATTTTTTCATCCGAACATAGGTTCCGTGTCCAGGCTGTGACTCCACATGAAGCTCATCCATGAAAGCCTCCATAAAGGCGAAGCCCATGCCGGAACGTTCCAGTTCCGGCTTTGTTGTAAACAACGGTTCCATCGCCTTAGCGATATCCGGGATTCCCACTCCCTCGTCCCGCACCTCGACACAGAGCGTCCGTTCCATGATCTCACATGCAACGTAGACTGTCTCCGTCCGGACTTCTCCACGCGCAGAAGAGTCCACATCCGCCGATCCGTATCCATGTATGATACAGTTTGTCACAGCCTCCGAGACGGCTGTCTTGACATCCTCGACTTCCTCAATCGTAGGATTGAGACTTGCCATAAAAGCGGCGACGGTGATCCGCGCAAGTCCCTCATTGACCGAGAGTGCGCGAAACTCCAATTACATTTCATTTCCCATTTTTTCGTTTATCCTTTCCTATTATTTTTTTAGACTTCCTTCGTCACTCTTGCTCGAACTCTATCATTGTCTCCAGCCCCGCAAGTTGCAAAAGCTTGCGTATCCGCCTGTTCATATGTATGACGATCACACTTACACCCAGACAATCCGCCTGTTTGTATCGTCCCACGATCATCCCGATACCGGAGCTGTCCATAAACTCCGTCTGTGCAAAATCAAAAACCATATGCTCTACTGCACTGCTCATAAGTTTTTGGTCTGCCTCCTTTCTGATGCCGCTCACCGTATGATGATCCAGTTCCCTCGGCATCCTGATCCAAAGATAGTTGTCGCAAATGCTAACTGCTGCTTCTTTCATTTTTTCAGCCTTTCCCGGCAAAATTGCCGAATTGATATTTTGAGGTAACGATTCAGAGCCATGTGTATTGACTTGCGCATCCATAGCGGAGCGCTTTTTGTGTAATAGGGAACTGCAGAGCAATTTCCTCGTATTATATAAAAAAAGACACAATACCTACTCGTATTGTGTCCTCTTACGTACTTTATTATACAGCCGGGAGCTGATTATAATTCATCCAGATATTCCTGTGCATTGGTTGCATATTCCGAATCGGGGAAAAGCGTGATCACCTGCTCATACGTCTCCTTTGCGAGCTCTTCATCGTCTGCCAGACGATATGCCTGTGCAAGCTGATAAAGGATCTGCCCTTCTTCCTTATCAAAATACCATGCCTTTGTAAAACTCTCGATCGCGGCAGTATAGTCGCTCTGATTGAGTGCCAGATTGCCCTCCTGTGAGAATTCTTTGGCAATGTCTTTTCCGACAGCTCCCAGGATCAGTCCATACACATCCTGATAATCTTTGGAAGCCTCCGTCTTTACATATTCTTCATCGATCTTAAGCAGGGTGTCCCGAAGCTGCGAGAGATCTGAAGGATCCGACATATATAATCTTGCCGCCTCAAAAAGCATATCCACGGCATTTCCTTCACCGGTTGCACCGGTCAGTTCCTCTACCTGCAACTGATATGCCTGATTCTCCTGTTCCAGCTTATTGACCTTCTGCTCAAGCTCGGAAATGGTTGCCGTTTTGGCATCCGAGTTTTCACTGACAATGCGAAGCTGCTCGATATAATCATTTTCTCCCGACTTGACCATCGCCGGCAGAATGAGAAAATAGCTGACGGCAATTCCGATGGCAAGTCCCAGAACAATGTTCAGGATCGAACCGGTCACGATTGGCTCTTTTGTATTCAGAGGCTGAATGATCGTCTCATTCCCGCTCTGGTAGGAGAATGCATCCTCCGATCCCGGCTTCTTCTTTTTCTGGGTTGCCGTCTTATCATCCCGCTCAAGCTCCTGCTTGACTTCCTTGAGGTAGGAGAGCGTCGTGGTATTGTTGGCATCGATGCGGATACACTTGATCAGTTCTCGCTGCGCCCGCTCCCAATCGCTGCTCTGCATATATAAGAGTGCGAGGAGCTGATGTGCCTCGACGAATTTGGAATTGAGTGACAACACTTTTTTCAGTTGTATGATCGCCAGATCGACACTGCCCTGTCTGCAGTAATCCAATGCGATATTATACTTCCGGATCGTCTGCTTGATGGTGTCAAGACGCGTTGCATTGTTCTGAACCGCACTGATATAATCATCTGCGAGGTTTTTGTTCGGGCGGAAGTTTTTGCTGATCACCCATTCGCTGAGTGCGGCCGCAACCTGTCCACGTTCAAAATAAACAAGTCCGAGCAGATTGCGCGCATCTATATTGTTCTTATTAAATTTAAGGCTCTGCCGCAGGCTTGTTACCGCTCCGGTCAGATCCCTGACGTTTGCTTTTTGCAGACCGTCATTATAATACATATTGGAGATGTACATGATCTTTTTGTATAATGCCACCTCTGCCCCGCATGCGGTACAAAAATCCTTCTCCGACAGAGTGCGGCCACAATTATAACATTTCATCTGTTTGCCCGACCTACTCTTCCTCTTTTATTTCCTTTACCATTCCTACAAGCACATCCGCCATGTCCGTCAGATCCTGATTGTAAATAGCATCCTGAACATCTTCTATCTCCAGACTTTTATGAAATTTTTTTAATTCTTCTTCAAAGTCGATCATCCTCTATCTTCCTTCCTAATATAGCAAGCACATAGCCCACCAGATATAATGAACCGGCTATATAAACTCTCTCATTCTCCTTTTTCTGCCTCACGGCAGTCTCGATCGCGTCATCTAACGTGTCGGCAAAAAGAACATCGAGATTCTCATATGCACCAAATATCTCCTGTAACTGTTGCTGCGACGCGCCCCTCTCCTGCGGCATATGCACAACAACAAACCGGTCAAACACCCCGGCTTTCACAATGGAATGCACCATCTCATCACACGCTTTATCCCTCACGACGGAGAAGACGAGTGTATTCCGCTTTTGATCTCTCATCCGGCACACTGAATTCAGAAAAGCCTGTATGCCGTCTTCATTGTGTGCGCCATCCACATAGACATCCGGAAGAATCTCTTCCATCCTGCCTGCCCAGGTGGTGGTGTGCAACACATTCCTGCACTTTTCAATATCCCATGCCTCCCCCATCAGCAACTCATTCGCACGCAACGCAAGTGCGGCATTTTCCGCCTGATAGAGCGCATTGGTCGGCAATGTAAATATAATATAATCATAATACCTAGATTTGTAAGAAAAATCAATGCTTTTATTCTTTATTTTTTCAATCCGGACATCTTTCTCTCCGACAGGCGAAGCGGGTGCATGAAGAGCTGCTGCCCTCTCTTTGATCACACGCGATGTCTCTTCGGTTCTGTCCGCATAAACAAGACGGACGCCCGGCTTGATGATCCCCGCTTTTTCACCGGCGATCTGCTCCTTTGTCTCCCCCAGATACATCATGTGATCCAGCCCGATCTGCGTAATCACGGTCATCCATGGTCTGTCAAAAATATTGGTGGCATCCAGTCTTCCTCCCAAACCGGTCTCAAGGATGATTACCTCCGCCTTTTCCTCCTCAAAGACAAGCATTGCAAGCAAAAAAAGAAACTCAAAAAAAGTCGGATGCTGCAGGCTGCCGTTCTCTGACGAAAGCGTACTCCCGATCACATCCCTCATCCGCTCATACGCATTCAGGAAACTTGTCTCGTCAACACTTCGTGCATCGATCGAAACCCTCTCGTTCATACGGATCAGATGCGGCGAAGTGAACATGCCCACATGCATACCTTCTGCCATGAGTAGATGACAGAGATAATTGCACACAGACCCCTTTCCGTTTGTTCCGGCCACATGAATGATCCTGGCCTTTGCTCCGGGACAGCCAAGCTTTTGATACCAGCCTTTTGTATTCTCCAAAGTATTTTTTTGCGTAAATCTGGGAATCCCGTTTATAAACTCTTCCGCCTTCTCCCATCTTTCCTGCAATGTCATAAGCTCTGTCTCCCTCCGCGCACTGCGTATATGTAATAATGCCTGCTATATTCATCCCGCATAGACCGATCGTCACCAGC
>JAGBQU010000118.1 GCA_017632755.1 Lachnospiraceae bacterium | reverse complement strand
GTCCGTCTCATCGATAAGCGCTACGTTTTTTACATGTAGACTTTCTAACATCTTTCCTCCTTATGTTCTCCAAACCGGTCCGAATCTATAGCAATTTCTTCAGTTTTTCCATCAGACTCCTGTTGTCCTCCACCGTACGCACCGCCATCATGATCGTGTCATCGCCGGCGATCGAGCCAACGATCTCCTCAAACTTCATGGCATCGATGGCAGCTGCAACCGCCATGGCCATGCCGGACACGGTCTTGACCACCAGGATATTTCCTGCCATGTCGATCGATACAAATCCGTCTTTTAGGACGCGGATATACTTATCACTCAGATGCGGATCCCCCGACGTGCGGAGCGTGTCACGGAATGTAGCATATTTGGTAGACCCGCTGCCCGTCTGCATTTTGGTCAGATGGAGCTGCCGGATATCGCGCGAAACAGTTGACTGCGTCACGTCAAAGCCTGCTTCCACAAGCTTTGCCGCAAGTTCCTCCTGCGTGGCAATTTCATATTTTTCAATTAATTCCATGATCTTTTCATGACGTTCTGTTTTCATAAATCACTCACTCATTTTCTGATATAACATTTCAAGGAAGCTGGTTTGACTGATCCTCACAAATTTTGTCACTTTTGAGGCCTTCTCAATCTGCACACAGTCACCGGTCTGCAATATTTCTTTCCGGTTCCCGTCAAAATTCACTTCCACCCGTTGCGGTTTTCCGTTTTTCCCCATCGGAATGCGCACCTGGACCTGATCCGCCGCAGAGAGGATCACACTCCTGCTGTTGAAAGAATGCGGGCATACCGGTGTGATGAGCATAAGCTCCGCCCGAGGCTCCACGATCGGACCTCCCGCGGATAGATTATATCCCGTTGACCCTGTCGGCGTAGATACGATCACGCCGTCGGCGCAATATCTGTGAAAGAACTGGCCGTTGACGTAGATATCAAGGTTTAGGATCTTAAGGCTCCCTTCTCTTGTCAACACGATATCGTTGAGCGCATAATCATCCTCCTGCATCTTATCGCCGACAACGATCCTGCCGGAGAGCATCATGCGCGCTTCCGTCTGAAGTTCTTTGGTAAGAAGCGCTGTGAGCGCCTCCTTTAGATTGTCCTTTTCCACCTCGGCCAGAGCGCCGAGCGTCCCATAGTTGATCCCCAGAAGGGGGATGTCCAGATGCAGCGTGGCTTGTGCCACCTGAAGCAGGGTGCCGTCCCCTCCGATAACCAGGATACACTCTGTCTTCTCATCAATGCCGAGCGGATTTTTGTTTTGTCCGCCAAGCTCATTTTGCGCATCCTCAAGACAAAGGTGGTCGCAGACGGCTCCGTTTTTATGTAAGAAGCCGAGGATCTCGTTCGTGATCTTGAGATCCTCATCCTTGGGTCTGTTTGTGACAACAAAAAATCGGTTCATGTTCATTCCTCTTTTTACAATGCATCAAAGCACTTTGTGTGATTCCTCCACCACCCGATCGATCAAGGAGGCATCCCAAATGCTTTCCGGCGTTTGGGTCTTTCGCAGATAGAGAAGATACTCAATATTTCCCTCCGGACCCTTGATGGGAGAAAAACTGAGTCCCCGTATCTCAAACGCAAGCGTACCGGCGAACTGCATGACAGACTCGATCACCTGTCTGTGAATACTTATGTCCGTCACAACCCCTTTTTTGCCGACATGCTCACGGCCTGCCTCAAACTGCGGTTTGATCAGACAGACCATCTCGCCCCCGTCCTTCAAAAGTTCACAGGCCGGTGGCAGGATCTTGGTCAAAGAAATGAAAGACACATCCGCAGAGGCAAAGTCGATCGGCTCCGGGATCTGCTCTCCCGTCACATACCGAAAATTCGTCTTTTCCATACAGATCACACGCGGATCCTGACGCAGCTTCCAGTCGAGCTGTCCATGCCCCACATCGATGGCAAATACCTTCTTTGCCCCGTTTTGCAGCATACAGTCGGTAAAGCCGCCTGTCGACGCCCCGATGTCCATACACACACAGTCCGCAAGAGAGATGGGAAATTCCTTCATCGCTTTCTCAAGCTTCAGCCCGCCGCGGCTGACGTATTTTAAGGTGCTTCCCCGCACTTCGATCCGGACCTTAGTCTCATCAAACATGGCGCCGGCCTTATCTTCTCGTTGATTATTGACAAAAACAAGACCTGACATGATTACCGTCTTTGCTTTTTCCCTGGACGGCGCAAGCCCTTGCCTCACCAACAATATATCCAATCGTTCTTTCATAAATCAATCCACTTTACCTGTTTTGTCCGTTGTTTTCCGTCTCCTGCAGGATCTTTTTTACAATGCTGTCCGCATCGATCCCGACTTCCTTTTTGAGCAGGGTGACATTTCCGTGCTCCACATACTGATCAGGCAACGCGATCGGTAGAACCGATATCGGCAGCTTCTTCCCGCTTACATGTGCAAGCACCTGCTGCCCGAAACCGCCGCTGAGGACATTTTCTTCCATCGTCACAAGAAGATCATGCCCCTCCGCGATCTGTGCTAAAAGCTGTGTGTCGATCGGTTTTACAAAACGCGCATTGATCAGGCTCACCGCAAATCCCAGTTCCTTTAGCTGCTCCCTGACCGCCACGGCTGTCTCCACCATGCTTCCGACTGCCAGAAGTGCGATACCGCTCTCTTTACAGATCCATTCTCCCTTTCCGAGTTCCACGGGTGCCCTGTACTCCTTAAGTCCGTCATAGGCCTCGCCGCGCGGATACCGGATCGCGGTCGGGCCGTCAAATGCGATTGCAAATTTTAACATATCGGACAGTTCCCATTTGTTCTTCGGTGCCATGATATGCATATTGGGAATGCTGGAGAGATAGGACAGATCAAAGATACCCTGATGCGTCTCCCCGTCGCTTCCCACAAGTCCTGCGCGGTCAATGGCAAAGGTCACCGGAAGGTTCTGGATACAGACGTCATGTGTGATCTG
>JAGBQU010000117.1 GCA_017632755.1 Lachnospiraceae bacterium | reverse complement strand
ATGTTAAAAATATGGCCTTGATCCGGGAGGAGGAGATCTCGTTCGGAAAAGGCCTCAATATCCTCACCGGAGAGACCGGTGCCGGTAAGTCCATGATCATCGGTTCCATCAATCTGGCACTGGGAGGAAAAGGAGACAAGAGTCTGATCCGCAGCGGAGCGGAGTATGCGCTGGTACAGCTCGTATTTCGTTTAAACGATGCGTCCGCAAGGGAAAAACTCCGCAATCTGGAGATCTATCCCGATGAGGACGGAAGGATCCTGCTCGAGCGCAGGATCACGCCCCAACGCAGCATCAGCAGGATCAACGGAGAACTGATCGCCAACAAGACACTGAAGGAAGTGGCGGAGATCATCATCGATATCCATGGGCAGCACGAACACCAGTCCCTGCTCAAAAAGAGCCATCATTTTGCACTTCTCGACGAGTTCTGTGATGAGAAGCTGCAAAAGATCCGCCCGCAGCTTGCGGAGGCATACAAAAACTGCAAGGACCTGAAACAGGAACTTGAGCAGCTAAGGCTGCAGGAACAGGATCATGACAAGGAGCTGGCTTTTGCACAATTTGCATACCGCGAGATATCGGAAGCAGCCCTGAGGGAGGGAGAGGACGAACAGCTTGAACAGCTCTCCCGCAGAATGAACAATTCACAACGCATTGTGAGTGCACTTGCGATCGCTCACGAGGCGATTCTGGGACAGGGTGAGAATGCGTCCGGCATGGTGGAACGGGCTTATCGCGAGATCAACAGTGTGTCCGCTTTTGATGAAGCACTGAAAGATCTCTCCGATCAGTTTGCCACGCTCGAGGATATCCTATACAGCATCGGGCATGCGATTCACGACTGTGAAAAAAATATGGAGTTTGATCCGGAAGAATTTGCACAGCTGCAAAACCGTCTGGATCTGATCAATCAGCTGAAGAGTAAATATGCCAAAAAGACAGGGCAGTTGCAGGAGGTTTTAAACAGACAGCACGAGCTTAAGGATGAGATCGCCAAGCTGGAGGACCTGGAAGCCTATATCGCACGCAAGGAGGAGGCGTATCGCAATGAATATGCGGCACTGCTTTCGCTTTGTGAGCAGGCATCCGCGATCCGAAAGGCACAGGCAGTGGATCTGGCCAATGCCATGCGCAGTGCGCTTCTGGATCTGAATTTTGAACATGTCCGCTTTGAGATCCCAGTACTGAGCGGTGAGGAGTTTTTGTCCAAAAACGGATACGACGAGGTTGAATTTATGATCTCCTTAAATCCGGGTGAGCAGCCCAAACCACTCAGTGAAGTTGCGAGCGGGGGAGAGTTGTCCCGTGTGATGCTCGCCTTAAAGACCGTTCTTGCGGACAAGGACAAGATGGAGACCTTGATCTTTGATGAGATCGATGCGGGGATCAGCGGAAAGACCGCATGGAAAGTTTCAGAGAAGCTGGCAATCCTCGGAACGGCACATCAGATCATCTGTATCACACATCTGCCGCAGATCGCAGCGATGGCAGATGAGCATTTTCTGATCGAAAAAGAAAGTTTTGCAGCATCAACAAAAACCGGGATCCGCGCTCTGGAAAGAGGGGAGATGATCGGGGAGATCGCAAGGCTTATGGGAAGCGATACGGTTACACAGACCGCGCTTTCAAGCGGTGAGGAATTGAAAAAAATGGCGGACGAGGTCAAGAGAAAGGCAAAGTGACAGATCCTTTCCAGAAGTCTACTATCATAAGACGATCATACCGTTACATACTAAGGGTGTCGAAGGTTCGGCACTCTTTTTTGTGTAGTTGGAAATTGCTCTGCAATTCCCTGCTACACAAAAATATGTAATAGGAGGAATGGATATGTATCGGAATAACACCAATTACCGTCGCTTTCTTTGGAGCCTGCTTACGGTATCCTGCGCGCTTTTGGTGATCTGCATGTATCAGGTGATCCGCCGGGCGGTGCCGGATGAGATCAATATCCGCGAGGGATGGGAGGAGGAGATCCGATTCGCTGTGCCGATGTCCGCCGCCATCTATGAGGATTCGGTTCTGGCCAGCGGTCTGGGAGGCATGCAGGAGCGTGAAGGGATGGACAAGATCTCGGTGGATACGACGACGGCTATGGTCATGAAGGCGAATCGTTGTAATTATTACCAGATGGAGTTGCGTCTGTTCGGTGTGCTGCCGCTTAAGACCGTGAGCCTGAACGTGGTCAAAACGCAGACGATTTATCCGGTGGGGCTTCCCATAGGGATCTATGTCAAGACAGAGGGCGTGCTCGTGGTGGATATGTCCGAATTTGAGAGCTTTGACGGCACCATCGTCAATCCCTGCAGAAATGTCCTCAGAAAAGGGGATTACATTTTGCAGATAAACGGTGAGACGGTGACAGGCAAACAGGATCTGATTCGCAGGATCCGTCGCAGCGGCGGGAAGGATCTCATTTGTACGTTGCAAAGAAACGGCGTAGAGACAACGGTCAAATGCAGTCCGGTCCTTGCCGATGACGGGGAATACAAACTGGGAATATGGATCCGTGACAGTGCACAGGGGATCGGGACGCTGACCTATATCGATCAGAGGGGGGGCTTCGGCGCACTGGGGCATGGGATCAACGATGTGGATACGGATGAACTGATGGATCTGCGATATGGAGGAATCTACCGTACGGATATCATTGGCATTGAAAGAGGAAAAAGCGGACATCCGGGTGAACTGACGGGTGTGATCAGCTTTGAAGATGCATATCAGCTCGGTGATGTGCGGCGCAATACGAAAGGCGGGATCTTTGGCAGCATTCAGAGCAGCAGGCGACACATATCACAAATGACAGGCATTACGGTCGGACTCAAGCAGGAGATCCGGATCGGTGATGCACAGATCCTGTGTAAGGTGGGTGAGAAAAGCGGACTGTATGATGTGAGGATCACAAGGCT
>JAGBQU010000116.1 GCA_017632755.1 Lachnospiraceae bacterium | reverse complement strand
GCTCCGAATGAGAAGCATTTCGCGGTGAAACAAACCGACAAATCGGAAATCTTCCATGCACAGGCGTGTCTGAACCGCCGCGATCCGGTCATAGGTTTCCAGGTTGCGCATGCTGTTGCTGATGCGTATCACAAAGCATTTGCTTACATCGCAGCTGCTTTGCACATTTTTCATAAAGAGCTCCATGTGTCTGCGGTAGACGGTTGAAACGATATCGTTCATGGCATCGTTCTCGCCCTGGTAAAACACCATGTAGACATGCCCTTTTTTCAGTCCCTTTTTCTTTAACAGTTTTTCCATGGATTTGACTGCTTTTGCCACATCCTGATAGTAGGAAGCACTCCACTGACCGATGCTGGTGCCACCCTTTGCGGTGTTCATGGCAAGGATCGGTGTTTTGGTCTTTTTATAGTAGGCGTTGGCAAAAGCGGATACCAAAGTTGCACCCTGTGCACTTTTTTTCGCTTTTGTTTTGGGCTGTCCCACACCGAAGGGTTCGGTGAGAGGACTGATCTTTTTCTTTTTTGGGATCGCCTCATAGGCTGTTCCGGGCTTTACATCAGGCGCCTGGCTGGCCCTGCCGACATTCGTCATATTGCTCTGTCCCGCAAAGACGATGATGTCCATGGTGTCATGTACGGTGACCTTGCAGCGAAACGTCTGTCCGGATACGGTTGCGGTGATGGTTGTCCGTCCATCACTCATCGCATGTACCACGCCGGATGCAGATACTTTGGCAACCAGCGGATCGGCAGAGGCAAAGACGGGAGTCTGGTTGAATCCCTTCACTGTGAGGGTGAATTTCTCTCCCTTTAAAAGGATCCGTGACGTTTCATTCAGTCTGGGCTGCGCCGCGTGAACGGTCTGGATTGCACAGTTCGGAAATAAAACCGACACAGGTGTCAACATGAGCAGCACAATCGTCAGAAGCAGACAGGTCAGTTTTGTTATGCTTTTCATTCTTCCACGCTCCCAACCGTCAAAGGAGTATCGACTGTTACATGTGTGTCAGTCGTCTCATCTATCTTGACCGGATCATCTTTCTCAGACTTCTCATCCGGCTTAGGCCGATCCGGTGTATATGTATTATGGTATTTCTCGTCCTTCATGCTGGGTTGCTTGCCGGTTCTGGCATATTTGCCAGCATTTTTGCCCGCCTCGGCACCGATCAGGTTCAGCCCCTGCTGGGTGATGTGCAGTCCGTCCTGCTGATAATAGCTGTCGGACATGCTTGCCGCCTTTACGGAAACCAGAACAAAGTTTTTGTCTTCCTTGCAGAGCTTTGTCTGGGCTTTGAGTATCGGATTGTAGAGCGAGGGCTGCTGGGTGTATTTCCCGATCCGGATCACCAGGCAGGCGTCCACATCCGTCTTCTTTGAGAGGTTTTTATAAAACAGCTTGAGGCTTTCGGTGTATTCTTTGGCGGTCGAACCGGCAAATCCGTCGTTTTCTCCCTGCATGTAGACTACAAAGACGTGACCGATCTTTAATTTTTGGCGTTCAATGGATTTCTTTGCCTTGCTGAGTCTGCGGGCCGCTTCTTTGTAGTGTATGGTGCTCCAGCTGACTCTTCCGGAACCTACGACCGTGGCATTGACGCCGACAAGGGGAACCTTTGTCTGTTTGTAATAGGCGTTGGTAAATGCTGTGACAAGCGAGCCGGTGCGATAGGATCCGTCTCGCATGGTGCCGCTGTCCTGTCCCTTTCCGAACGGTTCCGTGATGGGAAGCAGATGATTGGCATCCGTGACAACCTTGCATTCGTATCCCGCGCCGTCCGTCAGCGTGGGGGCAAGTGCGGCGTCACCGCGTCCGGTCATATTACTCTGACCGGCAAAGAGGATCAGGTCGACCGTATCCGAGACGGTGACCAGGCATTGATAGCGTTTCTTGCCGACTTTTGCGACAATGACGGCCGTTCCCGCTTTCTTGCCCTTGACCTTTCCGCGACCGGAAACGGAGGCAACGGAAGGCGATTTGGAACTGAAAACAACCTTTTTTTGTGTGTCGACTTTTAACTCAAAGGAATGCCCTTTCAGGATGTGTTTGCTTGTATAATTCAAGGGAGATTTTGCCGCGGCCTGCGCGGTGAGCACAGCAGTGGGAAACCATCTGGGCGGAAGCGGTAACAGAATAGCTGCTGCGATCAGTACAAGAGTGCCCAGAATCACGGACGTTCGTTTTTGTTTCATTGTTTATCCCCCTTGTGGAAAATCATGTCAGAGTTGGAAAAAACTCTCGTCTCTATTCTACTAGGGTGATCCGGTTTTCGCAAGAAAAAAGATGTGCCATGGTTGAGTTTTCGTGTCATATATGCTAGAATTGTGTGGAAAGATGAGACAAATGTTGGGGACAAAATACCTTTTGCCCCCAACATCATCGTATTTCAGATAGAATCAATCAGAAGAGTTGGAGATCATATGGCCGGATTGAACAGGGATATCTGCAAATTGTATAAGTCGGTTCTTTGCCTTCTTCTTGCGGTATGCATGCTTTTGAGCATGCCTCTCGGCGCTGAGGCATCCAGAAGGACAAAATACGGAACATTCCGGGGAAATGAGCCGGACACCTATTCCATTTCCGGTGACACGGTTTATTTTTATCCGAAAAAGATCTTTTATTCGGGAAGCAAGATCGAGTGTCACGTTTATGTCGTCAACAAGACGGGCGCAAAGATCGCAGGTCTGTCCGACGTTACGCTCACACTGCGGGACAAGAATGGTAAGACCGTGGCAAAGCATACGTTTAAAGAAAAAAGGGCGATCAAAATCTCCAACAATAAACTAAAGTCGGTGAAATATATTTTTCCAAAATCCGCGGTAAAAAAGAAACAGTTTTATTTTAAGGATGCGGAAAAAATGTCGATCAGAGCGAAATACATCTACTATCTGCCGTAGGGAGGTTAAATAAAATGGAGTACAAGTTTCAACAGAAAGTCTCTGTCAAGGATGGACAGGGATTTATGGAGATCCCGTTTAATGTGTGGGAGATCTGTAAAAAGGAGGGGGATGTTCCGGCGAAGGTGACGATCGATCAGACGTCTTTTGTCTGTAATCTGGAACCAAAAGGAAACGGATACTATGTGATCCCGATCTCGCGCGAGGTGCTCGCGCAGTTTGAGGAGGAGGTTCTGTATCCGGTCACATTTTTTATCATGGTCAGACATGCGGAGGACAGTCCTTACAGCACCTCGAATCCGATCCGGGTGATCGACGGCATTGACCTGATCCTGCAGCCGCACGACGGACTGTGCGGACAATCGTGCATCGGTATGCTGGCCGGCATTTCCCTTGAGGAGACGATCAATGTCATGCATTGCAGTGAGTGGCAGGCGACGATGGGCAAGATGATCGAGGCACTGGATTATTTTGGAATCCGTCACGCCGAGCAGATCATCTATACGGTCGGCCGGGATGTGACCTTGCCAAAGTGCTGTGTCATGATGGAAAAGATGGGCAGATACAGCCACTATCTGGTACATTATGATGGCGTGTTCTATGATTCCTCTCTCGGCGTGTTGACGGAGTACGATCTGTCAAAGCTTATGGGATATCTCGAGATCGTGGTGTAACGCAGGTGTATTTTTATACAAATGATTGAAAAAGAGGTCGGGAACCCGGATTTTATCCGGGTTTTTTTAATGCAAAAAAAATTCCGAGAATACGGTACAGTCGACAGGATGGAGGCGGCATGCTATACTCTCCTCACGGCGGATGAGGCCGAAAAAAGAAGGAGGCGATAAAGCGACATATGAAACAGAAGCAAATGAACGCAGGCCGGAGAAGACCGCGGAGTCCCGGACGGTTTGCAAAAAAATGTATGGCTGTGGCATGGCTTTGTATGGCAGTTGTCAGGCCGGGACTGTGTGCCGAGATTGAGGTGCAGCCGGATGATGTGGTCGTGGGTGCATGGGAAGTGCAGGAGAACGGAGAAAATATCTCGCAGGCACAGGTGGCAGAGCCGGGTGACGGGCAGGTGCCCCAGGCACAGATGCAGCGGGCGGTGGATAGCGCACAGCCTTCGCAGAAGCAGCAGACAGTGGACAGCGCACAGCCTTCGCAGATGCAGCGGGCGGTGGACAGCGCACAGCCTTCGCAGAAGCAGCAGGCAGTTTCAAGCAGCCGGGGGCCCAATATGGCGGGCGCAGAGCAGACCGGGGGTGCAGCAAAGCAGGCAGAGGCAAATTCAAAGCAGGCAAATCCTAAACAGGCAAATCCTAAACAGGCAAATCCTAAACAGGCAAATTTCAAACAGGCAAATTCTAAACAGGCAAATTTCAATCAAACAAATTTCAATCAATCCAATTTCAATCAAAAAGATCATCATCAGACAGATTCCGATCAGCAGATAACTATGCAGACAGATCTTGATCAGACAGATAGCAATCCGGAAAAGATAGATCAGACGGGTGATCGGGCGGCTGATCCCGAGTTGCAGACGGTACAAAACAGACAGATGACAAGAGCATATCGCGTATGGATGGCGGGCATGTGTGGAATTTACGGCCTGGCGATTCTCCTTTGGCTTTTGTTGTTCTGCCAAAAAGGAGGAAAAGAGAGAATGAAAAAAGTATGGAACAAACTAAAAGGCAGTTTCTTGTGTTTGCTTTTGGCGGCATCCGTCGCCATTCCCAAAGAGACGGTCGCAATGGCGGAGTCTTTTGCGGAGCAAGGCAGAGAGAGGCTTCTTTTCGAGACGGATCCGCGCATGGATCCGGAGCAGGAACTTAACGAAGTGCTTGCAAACACCGAATGGGAGGATATCGGTGTCTGGCTTAAGAGCATGGATGAAACGGACAGGGAGGCTCTTTTAAGCCGGGATACGATCTTGATGCAGGAGACGACGGTGACGGAATGGCAGGTTTCCGGTGAAGGCGAACTGTATCCGAACGGTGTGAGCAGAAAAATGCGCTTTTACGAATATGCACTTCTGATGGCCGACCAGCCGGTCAGAGGCACCTTTGCCAACAAGACGGGATATTATCAGTATCAATTCATCCGGCAGGATCAGGTGTGCACATTTACGGTCAAGCTGTCCGGCATTGATACATCCCTTTCCACATCCCAGCAGCAGACAGTCACCATTGCCGTATCCAGAGAGGGGGACAATTTTGTCAACTTTGCGCAAAGTGCAACCAAGGCAAAGCTGGAGAGGGCTTTTGGAAACACGGACGGAACATTTTATAATCTGTATCTGCCATTCTCCTTCACCAAGCCGAAGGGATATACGGGATCGGTCAAGTATGCGAATAAAAAGGCTGATTCAAGAGGGGATCTGTATTTTTATGATGCGGGGGCGTATGCGACAAAGCGCAGGACATATCAGGATTCCAATTCGGATCTGGATGTGGTTGAGAGCGTGATCGCGTGCACGAATATCGGTGCCAATACCTCCGTGGGATCAAGCACAACGGTCGGAAAGGCGATGATCTATCAGATTGAGCTTTCACCGATCAACTATACGACGGATTTTAACGGAAACGGTTCCACGGGTGGAAATGTGGCGAGTCAGAGCAATGTTTACGGAAAAACCTATGCACTCCCCGCCAATGGCTTTTCCAGGCAATATACGGTGAATTTTAACGGGAACGGAGGCGGATCGGCACAAGCGAGTGCGGTGTCTTCCTATATATTTACCGGATGGGGATATGGTCAGAAAAATGCTGTCACACATCAGCCGGGGCAGACCTATTCCAATTACACAACGACGAACAATGCAAGAGGTACGTTTTATGCCATATGGCAGCCTGCCTCGGTGAAGCTGCCGACGGCTTTCCGCGCCGGATATACCTTCATGGGGTGGAATACGGGGGCACAGGCAGAGAAGGGAAATATTGCCGGCGACACTTATACACCCACCGCTGATACGACGCTGTATGCGACGTGGAAGGCAAATGAATATGCGATCCGGTATTACAATGGTCTTACGGACAAACCGGTGGGAATGCAGAATATGATATACGGAGATACGGCAAATCTGATCCGTGCAAAAGAGCTTGGCATCGACCGTCCGGGGTATGTGTTTGCGGGCTGGAAGGGAAATGCCGCATCCTATCAGGATGGGCAGTCTGTAAGTAATCTGACGGATGTCAGTGGAGGAGTGATCGAGCTGATCGCACTCTGGGAGGCCGCGGAGGATACACCCTACACGGTGGAGCATTATAAGGAGCAACATGCAGGAGAGAGGGATTACTGTCTGGAGAAGGCGGAAAAACTGCAGGGAAGGACAGATGCGGGAGTCAGCCCGCTTCCTCTAAGCTTTGATGGATATGAGATCCCGGACAGACAGAGTGTCATGATCGATGCGGACGGAAGCACTGTGATCAAATACTACTATCATTTAAAAGCAGAAGCGGATAACAACGGCAATACCGTGATCTATCAGTACCACAACGGAGCGGAGAGCCTGAACGAAGGGGCGAATGAGAATGATGGAGATATCAATCATCTGAAAATGGGAGATACCCGATATGTCACGGACAATCGTGGCAACAGGTATGAGATTTATGTAAACCCGGACGGAACGCTTACGCTCCGATCCATGACTGTGGAAGATGCAAAAAAGCAGCAGGTAAAGATAGACGGAATGCTTACCATCAACAACACAAAGTACAAGATCACCGAGATCGCACCGTATGCTTTTAAGAATAACAAAAAGATCCGGACTGTCACGATTGCAGACGGTATCACGCGGATCGGCAAGTCTGCGTTCGAGGGTTGCAGCTCTCTTCGGAAAGTCAAGCTGGGAGTGGGTGTGTCCGTCATCGGACCAAGCGCTTTTCGGGGATGCACCGCACTTGAGAGCGTCAAAACGACAAAAACGCTCTGCGAGATCGGATCGAAAGCATTTTATAATTGCAAAAAATTGAAGAGCTATACCATCGGCAAATACGTGAAAAGTATCGGTGCAAAGGCGTTCTATAATTGCAGGAGTCTCAAAAAGATCGTTGTGTCAGAGAGTGTGGAGACGATCGGCAAACAGGCTTTTGCAGGCTGCAGAAAATTGTCCGGTGTAAATATCAAAAGCCGGAAACTGATAAAGATAGGTAAGGCGGCATTTCGGGATTGCGGACAGTCATTGAAATTTAAGATTCCATCCCAAAAACGCAATGCGTATATCAAGCTTCTGAAAGGAAAGGCATAAGCGATGAGGGGCAGTGGAAAGATTCGGTGTTTTCCGGTGATTGCGACGATACTCCTTTTCGTGTGGATGGGCCGCGTGCCCATCCCGGCCGCCTGTGCTGTGCAGGATATCGCGCAGCAGTCGGGGGATCCCGGAGAATATGACGGAGCACGGCAGACAGCATATTCCGGCAGTCAGGACGGAGCGAGACAGGCAGCATATTCCGGCAGTCAGGACGGAGCGAGACAGGCAGCATACTCCGGCAGTCAGGACGGACCGCGGCAGACCAGGCATCCTGACAGATATGATGCAAGGCAGCAGGGATTGGTCACTGAGGTCAAGCGGCAGTGGCCTTATGGAAGCTGCTGGGC
The DNA here is from genome assembly GCA_017632755.1 of Lachnospiraceae bacterium. The sequence continues at coordinate 1,318 of JAGBQU010000116.1, read as the reverse complement.
ATTTGCCCTGACCGCGGCTGGCGAGAGTAGTCTGATTCGCAGCGGGTTTGCAGATCGCTCGCTCGATCTGTCTGAGTATCATCTGGCCTATTTTTCGGACACAGCCTCCACCGATCTGAGCGATACATTAAACAGGGGCAGCAGTCTTGGCATGGCGGTCGCATATCTGACCGGCGGCGGAGGTCTTTTATATGAAAGTGAGCTTCCCTACGAAAGTGCGGTGAGAGGGATCAGCCCGGATCCGGCACTTGCAGCGCAGGCGGATTTTACTCTGCAAAGAGCCCTGTTTGCAGATCCGGAGGAAAAGGCGCAGATAAAAGAGCTGATCCTGCAATGCGGAGCCGCAGCGGTATCGTATTATCATGCGGAAAGATATGAACAATGTGCATGGGGGGTCAGAAATTATCATATTCCAAATGCAAAGGCCAAAAACCATGCTGTCTGCGTGATCGGATGGGCGGATCATTATCCGAGGGAGTATTTCCGTGTGAAACCGAAGCGGGACGGTGCATGGCTTTGCAAGGATTCCGGCGGAAGCGGCGAAAACGGAACGGACGGCGGATTTCTCTGGATATCGTATGAGACCGCTTTTGCGGAGGTGGTCGCCTTGGAGCTGAGGCCGGCAAGGGGGGATTGCGCTGTTACTGAAACCGGCAAAGGAGCAGAGGTTTGCGTTGACACAGGGAAAGGAGGAGACTACAATATCCCTAAAGGGAGGTGTAGCGATGGAAGAGATGGGAATGACCAATGAACAGTACAAGGGAATGCTGATTGACGAATTGGAAGACTGGCAGGAAGTTTTGGACCTCGCGAAAGAGGGCGGAAACGATAAGGTCATAAAAAAAGCAGAAAAGCAGATAGCAAAAATAAATGAGAAACTAAAGTTTTAGTCAGGGAAAAACCGCCTCACCCGGCGGTTTTTTTGCGGATAATAATTGTAAAATAAACAAATCCGATGTATGATATATCAAAAACGGAAAGAGAGCTTATATGCGCAGCAAGACGCGAAAAACAGAAATTATAATAGGAAGTCTTTTACTGATCGCCTCCATTCTGGCGGCAGTTGCCAAGATTCTGGTGGGATTTGATATCGACGAGGGCTATGCATTGGCGCTTCCCTATCGTTTCCTGATGGGAGACCGCCTGTTTACCCAGATGTGGGAGGTGCATCAGACCTCGGCACTTTTTGCCTCGGTGATCTTATACCCGTTTATCCGGATAACGGGGACAACCACCTGTCTTGTGCTTTATGTCAGGATCGTCTGCACACTGCTCCATCTGCTTGTGAGTGCATGTGTTTATCTTACCCTGAAAAGAT
>JAGBQU010000013.1 GCA_017632755.1 Lachnospiraceae bacterium | reverse complement strand
GTATCTTGTGGCATATCCGAAGATGATCGGATCATCACTCATAAAGTATCCGGGATAGGTGATCAAAAGTCCGATCAGATAAATGATAAAAAACAGGCAGAACGGAAAAAGAAGCGTTCGTTTATGCCGCCATGCATATGTCAGAAATTCCGCCACGCCAAAGAGCACACCAAGTAGCAACAACTTGGTAAGGACGTGCATAAGTCCCGTCATGCCGGTATCGATCGGAAGACAATTCATATTGAGCGGCTCAGCTGTAAAGATCTTTGTGTCCGTGTAAAATGTGATAAGCCAATAGAGCATTGCCGCCGCAGCGCATGCAAAGTGCCTTTTTATCGTTTTGTGTGTTTTTTCTACTGTAGCTGTTCTTTCCGATCGCCCGGATCGTTTTGATCTGTTTAAACGTTCTGATTCTTTTCTGTTTTCCAATACTTCCTGCTTCTCCATCTCTTTCCGCTTCTCTGACTTCTCCATGATTTCTATCATTGTAACAGTTTCAATCCTTTTGTATTATAAACCGCAGGTTCTATTAACACAAGCCGCACTTGCTAACTCCTTTTATATTTGATACAATACAGCCGGGTTTCTGATATGATCCGGAGCCGGCCACGTGTTAGTTGTAAAGGAGAGCGCAATGATACTTATATTGATGTTTGCATTTCTGACTGTTTTTCTATATCACTGGAAAGCCAACGAAGAGGATCCCTTTGAAGCTTTTGCAAGGAGCATCCTTACCTTCGCAGTTCTGGTTCTCGGCATCACCAATTTCCTGAGTTTATTCAAATGGTGCACACGTGTCGGGATTTTTGTCAGCTGGACACTTGCCATTTTCGTTTTTGGAACCGTCTATGTGGCAAGATTCGGAATGACCCTGCCTGATCTGAAAAAGTTCTTTGCAAATATCAAAAAAAGCATCCGAAACCGCACATGGATCGAATATATCATGCTTGGCCTTTGTCTGATCCTGTGTGTGATCCTGTTTGTCGGTGCTCTGTTCACGGTACCGGCAAATTATGATTCCATGACCTATCATCTCGGCCGTATCGGGCATTGGATCGATCAGCGCAGCGTGAATCATTTTGTCACCGATATCGACAGACAGCTCTACTCACCGGTGTTGGCAGAGTACTATCTGTTGCATATGATGTTGCTTAGCGGAAGCGACACCTTTGTCAACTTTCTGCAATATGTCTCCATGCTCTTTTGCGCTGCATTCATCTATCGAAATGCACGTTTGCTTGGCACAAGCAGGACCTTTTCCATGTTTGGTGCATTTTTGTTCCTGACGATGCCGCTGACGATCTCTCAGAGCGTCACGACACAGAATGACTTGTTTGCAGCAAGCATCTTCGCCATGTTTTTGTACTACTTTCTCTGGTTTATACGCCGTCCGCAGCTGATCTTTGACCGCATAGAGCTGGAAAACCTGATCCGGATCGGTATTCTTGTGGGGCTCGCTTTTATCACAAAGACCAGTGTATGCGCTTCCATGCTCATGTTCATGCCCTGGCTGATCATCGTTCGGATCCGGCGCCGGGATCGCTTTCCGTCGCTGATAAAATCCGCCGTAACGGCGCTATTTTCCATGCTTGTCATCATCAGCGAATCTCTGGTACGCAATTATCTCTCAAGCGGAAAGATCATGCCGGAGACCGCGAGTTCCAACATTATGGTCGCCACAAAAAATGTAAGCTACATCATTGTCAATATACTCAAGAATCTGGCACTGCTCACCACACAGCATCTCTCCGATGCGCTCAACGGTTTTATGTGTCGGGTAGCCATTCACACGGGAGCACTTTTGCATGTACAGGTAAATCACGAGGCGATCTCCTTTCATGGTTTTGATTTTATCGTTCATATGAATCGTGGCGACAATATGTATTCCCATGACATCACGCCAAGTGCCTATGTCACCTACCTTGCACTCGTTTGCGGGGTGATCCTTCTGATCTACATTCCATATCACCTCATAAGGAGCAAAATATCGCCCCAAAAAGGGCAGGCACAAGGGATTTCCTCCGGGGATCCGGCACTCTCGATCGGATTCGGGATCTCTGCATGGCTCTCCCTGGGCTTTATCATGGCGCTGCTTCGGTGGCAGCCCTGGGGAACACGTCTGATGTTCCCGGCGCTTGCGATGATGACCATAGTGATCGCAAATCTGCTCGGAAGATGTTTTTCCAATGTAGACGGTCATATGACAATGGGTCTGCTCCTGTTTCTGATCGCAGCAGGATGTGTCTTATCCTACCCGAGTATCACCTACAATATGGAACCTGCACTTGCCAATCTGGAGGACGGATGCTCTCATCGGACGGAACGATATTTTGAGCACAACAAACGGTATGAAACCTATCAACAACTGATCGATTATGTCAAAACCATTCCACAATCGGAAAGTCCCTTTGTGCTGGGTGTCAACATCTCCGGTGACGGATATGATTATCCGCTATGGCTGATGTTCCGTGGGCAAATGCCCAAGGCCCGGCTTGCGCATCTGCGATTCGACGCGCCCGAGATGGTTCCGGATGCACCGGAGATTTTATTGTGGGTAGAGAAAGAAGAATTACAGATCGGTGAGACGGTCAGCTATGGCGAGGAAACGTATCAATGCGTTTTTGTCACATCCACGGACTACAAAGATGCCGTCCTTATATTGCAGAGGTAGCCGGGCACGCAGTTTTGCACTTTTCCTCTTTTCGCATGTCAATGACGCAGACAAAAAGTGGGCAACGCAGTTTTGCGTTGCCATATCACTTCTCATATCGATTCTTTCCAAATAGCAGCAGATCCAAAAAACGGATCTTCTTGATCACATAGATCAGTATCCCACTGATCATACTGATAACAAAAAAAGTCACGAGGATCGCCGTTATCCCCTCAAGGCTGTAGACGGCAAGTCCTTTGTCCTTAAAGCCCAACATATCGATAAAACGGAAATGCAGGACATAGATCTCCAATGTATAAAGTCCTATAAAGGAAAGTCCGTAACGATGCCCGGCCGGCAGATGATAGACACCCCAGAAGCACACAAAACTGCCCGCAAATGCGGCACACATCTGCATCAGCTGCTGCGCCGCGTTGTCCCTTTGTTGCAGATCAAACAGGATTACCATCGCGATAAATCCAAAAAGTGCCACTCCCCAGAAACACCATATCACCTTATTCCCATGCTTTTTTATAAAACTCTGCATACGCTCCGACCATACGGCCGGTTCCCCCAAAAGCCAGCACATCACATAGTGACTCAACAGATATCCCACCACATAAAAAGGCATATACTGTACGATAAAATACGGTCCCAAAAAGGTGGATCCCGTTCTCGCCCAAAGCAGGCACAGCAGATATACGATCGCCGTCAAAACCGCAAAAAGCACGGCAGGGAAAAGCCCTCGTTTTGATCTGTGAAAATGCGTCACAACAGCATTGACCAACAAGATGACAACGGAAATCATGCACTGGATCAAAAACAGCGTGAGCAGAAACCACAGACCGCTGTCAATCCGAAAGAGCACTCGATAACACTCCACAAACGGATTCTGCATCGAAGTCCGGAAGATGCAGACAACAAAAACCCAGGAAAAAAATGGAAGCAGATAGGCCACTGCCCGTTTCTTTTGCATATGGCAAAAATCCCTGACTGTGGCGATCTCCCGCTTTCCGAGACCTCCCGCGTACCCGCTCACCATCATAAACAGTGGCATCTGTACGGTCAAAATAGCATCGTTTAGATAGGGGTCATTCATATGATTTCGCCCGATGCAATGTCCCAGCATGACAATCAAAATAGCGAAACCTTTCACCGCATCAAGATGCCTGTCTCTTTCTGCCATGAATCAGCCCCTCCTTTCCAAACAGCCGCGGCAGCACCCATCTGTCTGCCAGCACGATGCCGCATACCGTCACAAGCACGATCAAAACCCGCAAAAGCATTCCCGACACTGGATCCTGCCATTGCCCCGGAAAGAGTGCCTGAATGATGGTCTGCAAAATCAAAAAGACGGGCAGATGATAACACAGGATCGGAAGGGTATCTTGTCCTACTGCGGATAGCAATCCCGGCGCGTGATCCAACCGAAACGCAAGCAAAAGTACCAGCAACGAAGAGGTAATCCCATTTATAAGCCCCGGCACCACATATGCACCGAAATATCCGACCGAGATATTGGCAGAACCGACAAAGCAATACCCTCCCCATACAAGCAGCGCAAGCGCGGTGAGCACAAAGCAGCTCACGATCTTTCCCTTTCCCCACACTTTCTCACAGATATCCACTCTTTGGAAAAAATAACCTGCAAGCATATACACTGCAAAGAGCGGAATGCATTCCATACTCCACGGCAAAAGAATGGGGCAAAAATAATGAAGCAGTACACCTGCAAAAAGACAAAGCGCAGCCGAGGCAAGTAAGGTCAGTGTTTCTCCCTTTCCGCTCTCAAAGCGTTTCGCGCCTCGAAGGACCAGTGCAAACAACAGATATGACAAGAACAGTGCGGTAAGAAACCATGTTGGAGAGTTCTGGATCGTCATAAAGAGCGGCTCATTCGCAGGGGCAAGATAGGGAGAATAAAGGCTGTAGCGCGAATACAGGATTCCAAAAAGAGACATCATGCTCTCTTTTCCAAACTGCCCCGCAAGCAGATCGCGTATCAGGAATAAGCAAAAGCACACGATGTTTGCTGTCAGATATGGCACTAAAAGCCTGCGTGCCTTTTTCACCGCAAATCTTCCAAACCGCTCCTCGCGGGCATGGTATGTATAACCTGCCAGAACAAAAAAGACCGGTACATAAAACATACCGCCAAAAGAACTGACAAACGGGATGATGAGACCGATATGATTCATTAAAACGATGAAGATTGCCAGACACTTGATGATATCCACATAAGCTTTTCGCATCGATCTCCTCCCTTTCCCATAATACTTTAGGCATTTGCAAAAGCAAGTTTCGATTGTGCAATCTGTACAATCTAAATTTCGTAAATGGAGTTTCGCAATTACCTACTATACTATTTTAGGCATTTGCAATACTAAGATCATAGCAACTTTCCCGCCAGTTTTCCGGCCAGCCGGATTCCCGGTTTCTCCACAAACAGGTGCAGCACATAGGAGATGAGCAACACAATGGGAAATGTGATCAGATAGCACACAAGAGCGGTCAGATGATAGTTTAACTTTCCGCAAAGCCGGATAAACAGCATGCTGGTCACGGTACAAAGGATCGGAAAATGTACCAGGTAAAAACAATAGGATATCTTTGAAAGCCATCCGAACAGTCGACAGGACAACAGTTTTTGCACCGGTTCGAGTGCCGAGACGGTAAACAACAGGCCAAAGCCACCGATCATATAAAAGATCATGACCTTCGGCGGGATCAGTCCGTAGATCGTCCCGTCCAGATTACCATACTCGCCAATCGGTGGATAGGTTCCAAGCAGGAGACAACCGATAAGGCCGATCCACATAAGCGCCTTCTTCTTTTTTAACACTTCTACCCATTTATAGTCATGGTAGAAAAGCTCTGCAAGGATCAGCCCGAGAAATACCGCCAGATAATCATCGGTTTTGATAAAAAAGATGCATGCTGCCGCATATGCTGCAAAGCGTGCTCTTTTTTTCCCCCAAAGCGCCAATATGGCAGCCACCATAAGCGTACCCAAAAACTCCACCTGTATAAACCAGAGCGGACCGTTGTAATCATTCGATCCGGTCAGAAAGCAACCCCAAAATGCTTCTCCCAGCGCCCCCCACAAGGAAGGAGAAAACTGATTGTAATTTCCGAACAGATCCACAGAGTTTCCCAAAACGGCAGCCTCCTGATTGTGGTAAAGCCCTGCTGCCATCGCCAAAAAGACCAATAGATTGACAAAGGCGATCGGAAGGACCAACCGGAAATATTTCTTGAACGCCCCCTCTGAAAGTGCCTTTTCATCCCCTGTCATAAAAAATCTCCGGGCCGCCAGAAAACCACTCATGATAAAAAACAGTCGAACGCCGAATTTACCCGCTATCACGATGTCCAGAGGCGTTGTCGCCACAATGCGCTCGATCCCACGCTGCGTGTGAAACACCTCGGGATTTAAGGAATAAAGTCCGGGATAGAAAATGTTCAAAAAGTGAACGCGAAACACTCGCAAAAATGCCAGGACCTTTAACCCATTCAGATAATCAAGCCTCTCAACCTTCTGCATACGTCCTCCTCAAAAGATAGATCATGTGTACGATCAGCGCAAGAAGCGCAAAGGATACCGCCACGAGCGGCACCGCACTCTCTCCCCTGAGGTAAGCAGAGTAAGAGATATACGTGATCGCGACAAGCACGATCGGAAGATAAAACCGTCTGAGATTCACAAATCCATAAAGCATGGCGATCATACATGCCGGGAGCAGACTTCTCTCATGCATACCCGCAAGCGTATAAGGAAGAAACATACAAAAGAAAAGCGAGAGCGCAAACAATTTTTCCTGCGCTATCTGCTCTTTTCCTGCCTGCTCTTTCCCCGCCAGCACCGCCAGGAGCATCAGCACAAAACCGATGGCAAAGACCCACGAAACCACTTGGTATTCCGCCACGAATTTATCCGGTCCGATCAGAGCAAACACGTTCGGACAGTTGTAGCTGAGAAGCGTTTCCTCTCTCGCTGCAAGCAAAAGCCGCTGCACGACAAAAATCGGATACCCCCGTTGCAATACCGGGATAAAATGCAATATGCCCAGCGCTATGGGCGGTACAAAAGCATAGAGTCGGATCTTTCCTCTATAAAGGAGCAGAAGATAGACCGGCAGCAAAAACAGCGCATGCATGTTCAAAAAAATGCCAACGCCCAGCAGAAGGAGCGAAAACTCACCTTTTCCCAAAAGGAGCAATCCAAAGGCAAGCAGAAGCACAAACAGATAGATGGCATCGCCCATTCCCCACATCGCACTCCCCGACACAAGCACGGGAAGCGTGAAGGTGATGCCGTAAGCCAGAAATGCACGCTTTTTTCCTGCAGTAAGCTGCCATACCAGTATCGCCATTAACACTGCGATCGCAAAGTCAAAACCGTATCCGGCAAGCTTAAGTCCTCTCTCATATGCTGCATAAACGCCGGATGCAGGAAGTATGCAGTACCCGGCAACGCTAAACCTGAGCATCACACCGCAGACCGTCATGCCGATCAAAAGAAGGATGTCAAGCGGAGCCAGCAGAATCCTGCCCGCCTTTTTTTCTTTTACCAAAAAATCTGTCAAAAACTCATCCACGCCGGATCACCTCCCACAGACTGCGCTCCTCTCCCCGGATGGCAGTAAATACGCTGACCGCGTGATCTGCGAGCAGCAGGAAAAAGATAACTGCATAAACATACATCGGCACGAGATCATTCTGTGCCAGATACATGGTATAACCCGCAAAAGAACACAGGAGTGTCAAAAGCGGAATATAAAATTTCTTCGGGTTAAAAAATACATATAAAATCGCAAGCACATCCACTAAGACCGCGTAACGCTCGTGCATATGCGGCAGGAAAAATACCACCGTCATCGTAAAGAGCATGCCCATGCGAATCATGCGCTCGCCGTTTAACTCATACTGCACACGCGCAAGCGAATACATCAAAACCATGAGCGCCGCCAGCGTCATCCAGATGCCTGCATCCGCATACTCATACAAAAAGGAGTCTGTGCCTACAAACTGATACACATTCGGGAATTTGTGGGAGAGCGCATAGATGTCCATCGCTCCGTTCGCCTGGAAAAAGTAGACACTGATCAGCTCCCAGAACCCCTTTCCCGCGATCAGCGCAGGGATCATCCCAACCACATACATGATCGGCAGGAACAAAAAGTGCCACAGCTTTACCCGTTTCTTCATCCAGAGGATCACAAAGAGCGGGGCGATAAAAAGCGTCTGAAGCTTAAATGCAAAGGCGATCCCATAAAAGATCATTGCGGGAACCGGCTTTTCCTTCAGGATAAAATAGAGCGCCCACATCACAAAGCTGGTGAAAATGAAATCACACTGTGCCCACATGGAACCGTTTGCGATCACCGTCGGAGCAAATAAAAATACGCCGTAAGCGATCACCGCGGGGCGAAAACTTTTGCGCAGATCATACACGATCGCCATGGCGGCAAATGCGGCTACAAAGTCAAAAAATATAGAGACCATCTTCATCAGAAGAAGTGTATTCAAAAAAGGACAGATACTGATGCAGGATAGGATAAATAAATATGGAGTCGTATAATCCACATACTCAAATTCTGCCGCCAGTCCCTTGATACCGCCACCGGCCTGACGCAGCGTGGCCACCCAGGGTTCAAAAAACATCTTGTAGTCACCCGCGACGACGTTCCTGAGTGCATATCGCATCACAAGCGCTGCCACCGTAAGCACGACAAAAAGAAGTCCATCCATATAAGTTATGGATGTCCTTCCGATCGTTCTGTTTATGAATGCTGTCTGTCTTAAATCTTTATGCGCCATAACCTGCTCCTTTAGCTATGCCAATTCCTTCAAATACACAGCGAGCGCCTCCTCCCACTGGGCAAAGCTGAAATCTGTCGTCAGCTTGAACATATAGTTTTCGAGAACTGAATAGGCAGGTCTGGGAGCCGGTGCCCCAAACTCCTCGGTCGTGATCGATGCAACCTTGGTACTCTTTCCTGTCATCTCAAAGATCTTACGCGTAAAGTCCGCCCAGTTGGTGCTTCCCTCACAGGTTGCATGGAACAGACCGTAATTTTCGCTCGGAAGCAGATAGGCGATCGCTTTTGCAAGCTCCTTTGCGGAGGTAGGCGTCCCGAACTGATCTCCAACGACGCGGACCGTGTCATTGGTCTCGGAAAGACGCAACATCGTCTTTACAAAGTTCTTTCCATCACCGTAAAGCCATGCCGTACGGAGGATAAAATAATCTTTGGCAAAATCCTTTACAAAGAGCTCACCTGCAAGCTTGGTCCTGCCGTACATCCCCTTGGGACCGGTTGCAGCAAACTCGGTATATGGTTCGTTTCCGTCTCCGGGAAGCACATAATCCGTGGAGATATGAATAAGCTTTGCACCCGTCTCGGTCGCCGCAATGCTCAGATTGCGCGGGCCGATGGCATTGATCCGGTATGCGGCATCTGCCTGTGTCTCACACGCATCCACGCCGGTGTGAGCAGCGCAGTTGATGATCGCATAAGGTTTTACCTCACGTGCAAGTTCCATCACCTTGTCAATGCTGGTGATGTCAAGCTCAGCCACATCCGTATTGACAAGCTCATATGCACTGTTACCGCCTAATTCCACGTTGATCGCTCTTCCGAGCTGTCCGTTACAGCCCGTTACAATTATTTTTTTCATGCCAGACACTCTCCTATCAGCTTCATATCACACTGCTCGTTGCATTTGATCCCCTTCTTTACATCCAGATGCGCCCTGCGGAATTTGCGATATTCCTCTCCGTCCCAGATTTCCTTTAGGGTCTGCGTGTGAACATCTCCGAACACGATCTCGTTGTTGAAATCCTCCATACACGTGGTGGCTTCCCCGTTTGATTTGACCGTCATCGTCATCCAGGGATGCTTGCAGATCTCCGACCAGTGTATGGACTTTGTACCGTGGAAATCCTTGCGATACCACTGGCAGTCCTCACTCTTTAAATAGATATACACGTCCAGCCCCTCGAAGGCCTGCATCAGTTTGTCATAGTCTTCCTTCTGGTTGGTCCGGTTCAAATCGAGCATCGTGATGACAATGGTCGTGTTTAAGTTATGCGCATGCTTGTAATCCAGCACCTGCTTGATCTTCTCAAAACTCTCGCTGAAGTTGCTCAGCTCACCGCGGATCTGCTTGTGCACCGCATCGTCCACGCTCTCGATGGAATATTTGATATAGTCCAGCCCTGCATCAAGCATCTTGTAGGTCAGGTCCAGATTGATGTTTGCGGGATTGCAGCTAAAATAAGAGTAGAAGCCCTTCTCATGCAGGATCTGCACATACTCGTGCATGTTGCGGTCCAGAAGCGGATCACCGTAGCCATGGAGCTGAATGACCTTGGAGATCACATAGAGGAAGAAATGATTCTCGCTCGCCTCATCCTCCTCCCGGATACCGTATTTCTTTTCACAGTATGCCTTCCATCTCGCCCACTCCTCCTCATTGTGAGGACGGAGCTGGCTTACAACACCCAGAAAAGTCTCTCTGTCGATATCTTCGATACTGCGCGTCATCATCGTGGTCCTCGGACACATTTTGCATCTCATATTGCAACGGTTTGTCGTCTCGATGTTATAGACAATGGGCTGCTCGGAGCGGATCTCCTCCAAAGCATCAAATACCTGATCCTTTGTGGTCAGCTCCTTATTCTCGATTTTGCCAAGTACTTCATCAAACTGCATGTAAAAATTGATATCTAACATGGTATCTCCTCTCTGTGTTCATCCTTTTTATATAGGCGTTTGCGAAACTCTGATACTGACAACTTTCGCAATTACTTCCATTCGTTAGTTCCTGCCCAGTCTGCCTCTCACAAACTGCATGAGAACGCGACAGGTCCGGATACAGTTTACGGCAAGCGAAAACGGCACTTGGTTTTCTCTCAGAGCCCGGTAACCTTCCATAAACGACTCGATATAATTACGGAAGCCTCCCGTACTGGTAGAGTTCTCTCCATGGAACATGTGCACGATCACCTGATTGATGTAGGCAAGTTTTACCTTTTTATCCTTCAGGATACGGATCATCAGCTCATAGTCTGCCGCGATCCGATAATCGATCTTGTAAACGCCATACTTTTCATAGACCTCTCTGCGCATATACAGGGTGGGATGACTCGGCATCCAGCCTGCGCCGATGCGCCCCTCTCCCATACGCCATCTGCGGATCACACGGTTTCCCTGCACATAGTCCACATCGCCGTGTACACCGTCCGCGCCTGTCCACTCCAAGGTCTTGACCATCAAAGAGATCACATGGGAGTCGACAAATTCATCATTCATAATGCCGACCACATCACCGGTGGACATCGCGATCCCCTTGTTGAGTGCATCGTAGAGGCCACGGTCCGGTTCCGAAATCCAGCGCATGCGACCGCCAAAATCCACCTCCGCCTGCTTAAGCACCTCGATCGTTCCGTCCGTCGATCCTCCGTCAACGACGATATATTCCATATTCGGATAGTCCTGTGCCAGAATCTTTTTGATGCTCTTTTTCAGATTCTCACAGTCATTGTATGTCATGGTGATGACCGAAACTTTCAACATCTTCTTTTCTTCCATCTGCTTTTCCTTTTACCCTTTTCTTTTCTGCATACGCTCTCTTTTTCGTATCCGTCTCTTTCCCCTATTACATCATTCACTTTTTGTTTTGCATTTGCCTCTGTCTTATTTATCCCCGGACTTACCCTTTATATCACATTTATATAGTAGTATACAACATATTTCCCAAAATAGAAAGTACGCAAAACCAACTAGCCGGAAAACAACATATTTTCGGGCTGTCGTGTATGTACCTCCCGCTGTTTGGTACAGTCCGATCATCAGATCCATATCCTGCGGCTCTTTGCCCAGCAGCAGTCTGCCGTTTGTATAGGCATCATAACCGCCCATCCGGTAGGCGACAAAGGACAGATTCTTCTCCTCGCTCCCCGCTGTTTTACGGATCTCAAGCTTGTAGCTGCCCGGCGGGATCTCTTCAAACGACTTGATAAAGGCTCCGTTTTGCGGCTGCTTCTCGGCCACAATGCTCTCTTCCCACACAGGTTCATTTCCGATCAGCCGCACCAGGTAGACGCTGTCGTTGCTCCCATCCGTCACAAAGTTTCGATACTGAAAGATCATCTTATTTACGGGACGGTCCGTAACGAGTTCCTGTGTCAGCACTTTTCCATCCCGAAGTTCCCACGGCTCGTTTGCCAAAAGCTGCAGCACTGCGACATCATCTCTCTCATAGGACTGATCCGTAAAGACAGGGCGCACCTTCCCGCAAAGGATGCAAAAAGCGGCAAAGGCAAAAAGTCCCAGCGCCAGTTCGAGCCCCAAACGCCTCCTCGGCGTCAAAGCCGCAAACACTCCCGCCTTGCCCTCTTTCTTTGGCGCATGCTCCCCGCAAAGCGACGCTGTCAGGAAAAAGAGCGGGAAAACGACGAGAGAATACTGCGTGCCCGTCTCCCACAAAATGTAAAACAAGATGCAGCCCAGGATCGTCAAAAACAATAAAAAAATCCCCGGCCACTCGTCCCACGCTCCGTCTTTTTGGCGCAGGAAGAACTGTTGCAGCAATGTAAGGAGCATACAGCCGATCAGAAACAGATAACAGCC
>JAGBQU010000115.1 GCA_017632755.1 Lachnospiraceae bacterium | reverse complement strand
GTATGGACTCCATTACGGCGGGAGAAGTAAAATTCTGTGAGAAAAATATTGCAAACATGAATGCCAAACAGCTGGCTTCCCTGCGCCTTGATGAGATGGGCTTTATCTTTCAACAGATGTATATGCTTAAGAACCTGACGGTTCTCGACAATATCATCCTTCCCGCAGCGCAATCGAAAAAGAATATGGAGACGCGAAAGGAAACAGTTATGCGGGGTCAGGATTTGATGCGTAAGCTGGGGATCATTGACATTGCCGATAATGACATCAATGAAGTCTCGGGCGGACAACTTCAGAGAGCATGTATCTGTAGAAGTATGATCAATATGCCCAAGGTTTTGTTTGCGGATGAACCTACGGGAGCATTGAACAGAACTGCGTCAAATGAGGTAATGGAAGAACTGGTAAAGTTAAACGAAGAAGGGACAACGATCATGATGGTAACCCATGATGCTAAGGTGGCCGCAAAATGTTCCAGAGTGTTGTATATTGAGGATGGTAATATTAAGGGTGAGTATATCAGCCCGAAGGAGTTGCAGATACAGGAGAAGGACCGGGAGAGACTGCTGAATAACTGGCTCCTGGAACTGGGGTGGTAAGAACCGTGTGTAGAGTTGTCTACGGAGCCGTCATCACCGCGCTGACACTTGTTGCTTCATGGCGGTTTAAGGCATTCCCTTCAGGGAGAGACTCAAGCAATAACATCCACCGGGAATGATGGGAGTATTCAGTCAAGGGATGCGGAGCGTAATGCTCCGCATTTTGCAATATATGGTGCAACAGATCTGATCGTATGATAAACTGTATTATAAGTAGGCGTTTGAGAAACTCATAGGATTGCAGCTTTCGATTGTACAATCTACACAATCTGTATTTCATAAACGTGAGTTTCGCAATTACCTGTGTATTATAAGGACATGGAGGGGGATCGTATGAAGATCTATGATATTTCTCAGGAGGTATTTGGGTGCGCGGTCTTTCCCGGAGATCCGGCGCCGGAGCGGGAGATCCTGCTAAAGAAAAGCGAGGGAGCGGTCTGTAATCTGTCGGCTTTTCGCATGTGTGCGCATAATGGGACGCATGTGGATGCTCCCTTTCATTTTGTGAATGACGGTAAAAAAATAGATGAAATTGCGCCGGAGCAGTTTGCCGGCTATGCCTATGTGGCGGCACATGAAGGGAATCTGGAAGCGGAGGACATAAGACGCATTCTGCAAACAGCAAAAGAGGCTGCGCAAACAGTCGGGAAGGATGCGTTCCAAAGAATTCTCATCAAGGGAAGAGCGGTTCTGACGGAGGATGCCGCAAGGGTTTTGGCGGAGCATCGGATCCTCCTGTTTGGAAACGAATCACAGACAGTCGGACCTGAGGATGCTCCGATGGCTGTGCATCTTATCATGCTTGGCGCCGGCATCGTGCTCCTTGAGGGCATACGCCTTGAAGGGGTGGAGGAAGGCATTTATCTGTTAAATGCGCTGCCTCTGAATCTGGGAGGGGCAGACGGAGCCCCTTGCAGAGCTATTTTGATCCGTGATCTGTAAATGCCGGGAGCAATGTACGGGAGTCTGTCCAAAATGGAGAAGGATGGAGGGATCTGTTTTGTCCGGGGGGAAGATAAAAGGAAGATTTATTCCATCACGGATGAGGTGACCCGGATCCTTTGCCCGGGCAATGTGTATGCCTACTTGACCAGGGGAGAAAAGGCGGCTGTATTGATCGATACGGGGTTTGGCATGGGAGGATTGAGATTCTGACCCGGCTGTCAAAAATCGTTGGCATCTGACACCGTATGATGATATAATAATGATAAAATCAAAGGTTCAAAACCGAGGGGCGGTGCAAAATATGGTAAAAAAGATTCTGGTTGTCGATGATTCGGCACTTTTAAGAAGAGTACTCAGCGACATTATCAACAGCGATAAAAGATTTGAGGTCGCGGATAATGCTGCGGATGGGCTTCAGGCGCTTGCGTTGCTGCAAGCAAATACATATGATGCAGTGGTTCTCGATGTGAATATGCCAAAGATGAACGGCATGCAGCTTCTGGATGAACTGCGCAAGAGAAAAATACCTGCCCGTGTTATGATGGCCAGCACAGATACCAGGGAGGGGGCAAGGGTAACTCTGGATGCCCTGGAACTGGGGGCTTTGGATTTTATTCATAAACCGCAGAATATAAAGGATTGCCGTAGTAACGAGTTTAAAGAGAATATGCTTCGTATACTTGGCGGTGTCGCGGAGAGTAATCTGCCTGTATTTGAAACAAGGGAGAAGCTTCGCGAAGACAGAAAGACCGTGGCAAAGGTGCTTGATATTGTCAAAAAGCATCCGGTTCATATCACGGAAGATACCATCGTTGCGCTCGCAAGCTCCACAGGGGGGCCGAAGGCTTTAAACGCGGTAATACCCAAACTGCCTGCGCAGCTGAATGCGCCGGTGCTAGTGGTGCAGCATATGCCAAAAGGCTTTACGGCATCTTTGGCTGAGCGATTGAACGGTATCAGTGATATTGCGGTAAAAGAGGCCGAAGAAGGCGAGGAGATACGAAAAGGGCAGGTTTATATCGCCAAAGGCGGAAGCCACATGAATGCCAAAAGAACTCCATCCGGCAAATGTGTGATCGCGTATTCCGATCAACCGACACGGGAAGGCGTAAAACCCTGTGCAAATTATATGTATGAATCACTGGCCGAATGCGGTTACAGTAATGTGGTATGTGCCGTGATGACGGGAATGGGTGCGGACGGAACAGAGGGGATCCGCAATCTGAAAGAAAAGAAAAAGGTACATGTGATCTCGCAGGATCAGGCGAGCTGTGTTGTGTATGGCATGCCGCGTCATGTCGCGGAAGCGGGACTGTCCGATCAGGTGGTACCGCTCGGTCAGATCGCGCAGGAGATCATCCTGCATGTGGGAATTGCAGATAAGAGCAAATAGAAGAGCAAATAGAAAAGAGAGGAAACGGTGGAAGCGGTGGAAAGCAAGGAAGAGTTGGAAATCAGGAAAGAGATAACAGAAGAACCGGACAGAGAGATCAGTGAAGAGATAAACGGGGAGAGAAACGAAGAGACAAGAGGACAGACTACAAGTGATGCCGCGAGTGAGACAGGCAGCCGGCAGGCAGGGGACGCCGTGATAGGGGCAGGCGTACAAACGGCAGCAGATGCCCGTGGAGAGGCAAAGGGAAAGATAAGCCGATGGACAGAAAATGTCAAGAAGATGGGCTTGAAATTATATGAGGTATTTAAGGAATACCCGTTGACGATGGGAGCGATCATCATCGCTGCTTTTCTGGGGGCTTTGTTCCTTGGCTGGGATGCCGGGCAGAGCGAGGAGATCATGGAGAAGACAGCACTGTTTTTCCTGCTGAGTTCGTTTCAGGTGTTGCTGCTGGAAGAAGTCTTTCGGCATAAGAAGGTGATACGAATTTTGGGAAGCATTGTGGCTGCAGTGCTCTCTCTTTTTTGTGTGATGATCCTTACCGGTGAGCGGAAGTTTATCCTTGGGGTAAGATCGGAAACCGTTCAGGAGATCGTCGTGCGTATCCTCGCGGCGTATTTTATCCTTATGGTAGGGGTGAGCATCTATCATATGTACCGGCGTCTGGAGGATGACTTTGCGGTCTATGCTGCCAAGGCATTTCTCGAGATCGTAAAGGCCACAGTGGTGTACGGACTGTTTGCATTGGGCCTGTTGATCCTCATTCTGATCTTTGATGAGCTGATCTTTGACACGGGTGATTTCCTTGAGCAGGTCGAATTGTTTCTTGCAGCCGGTATCTATGTGCCCATGTGCTTAAAAGCCGTCTCCGGAAAGAATGAAAAACCGGGGAAATTTGCCAGATTATGTATTTTGTATGTGCTAAAGCCGATGCTGCTTGTGTCATTTGGCATTATCTATATCTATATTGTAAAGATCTTTGTGACCCAAAGCGTTCCCAATAATGCGATCTTTTCGATCCTTGCGTTTTTGTTTGCGATCGGCATGCCTGTCTGGACCATGATCCACAGCATCCGGAAGGAAGATCAAAAAGAGGGATCGCAACCTGCCCTCGAGGTATTCCTGCCCTATGTGTTTGTTCCCTTTCTGATCCTTCAGATCTGGAGCATGGGAATCCGGATCGGAATATATGGTTTTACCGTCTCGAGATATTGTGCCGTTTTACTTTTGATCGCCGAGGGTCTTTACTTTGTTTTTTACCTTCTGCAGCACATATGGAAGAAGCAGGCTGTTTCGTGGATGATCTTTGCCGTGATCGCAATGGCGGGGATTGGTCTTTTGGCGCCGGGGCTTTCCTATGATGATGTTGTCATACGATCACAGATGAAGAGACTGACCGGGATGATGAGAGCCGAGCGGCTTACCGAAAGAGAAAAGACGGCGATCGGCAGCATCTATCGTGAGATCGTTTCCATGGGATACAAGGGCGAAGCTGCCATAGCAGAGAAGCTTTCGGAAAATCAGATTGCAGAGATCCGCGACTATGACAGCGGGGATGCATGGCGTGAAGCGATCGTGTATCTGAACGCGAATTGTCCCTTTACAGATGTGGATATTTACGGATATCAGCGCCTCTATGAGGTGTCTTATGAGAAACTGCCGGATGGGGAGAAGATCGATCCCCATAAGGTACAGATCAATGCACTGCAGGACTTTGATGAGGAACGTGCGCATTATGTGCTCGATATGAGTGATTTTCTGGAATCCGTGATTAGCCGCTATGACAGGAAAAACGCATATGAGTTTTCGCTCCATGGCTGTCAGATCCAACCGATCGATGCGGCGAGAGACCTCTACCTGACTGATCTGTCTTTGCGGTATTATCGTGATACACATGAGATAGATTACCTTTATTTGGATGGATATGTACTGGAAAGATAAGCGGACCTCCGGGTGTTTCCCGGAGGTCTTATTCTGTGGAGGATCTCACTTTGCGTCTAAGAGATAGATAATTTTTTGCAAAAAAAGCAACGGAGGCGAGTGATTCCGGTTGCAGTCTTCGTATAGTATAATAAAGAGACAGCACTTGCGTCGCAGGGATGACAAATATAAAACTGTGCTCAAAAGGAAAAAGCGTGATAGGAAATACACAAATGGACGATGAAACATTACTGGAATGCATTCGAAACGATCCGGATCGGGGAATCCGGATCGCGATGGAACAATATGGCAGACAAGTCAATACGATATGCCGATCGATCCTTTCGGAGTGCCCGGATGGTGCGGTGGACGAAGCGGTATCGGATACGTTTTTGAAGTTATGGAAATGCCGGGATACGTTTTTGCCTCGTGAGGGGTATTCGCTAAAAAGCTATCTCTATTCGATTGCCAGAAATACATCCATAGACATCCGGAGAAAAAACGGAGTCCCTGTCATGCCGCTGGCGGAGGAACAGGGAGAGGAAGTAGCCTGTGATTTCTCGATGGAGAAGGAGACGGAGAAAAGAGAAGTGCAACAGTTCCTCCTTGGCGCGATACACCAGCTTGGAGAACCGGACAGCCGGATCTTTTTGTATAAATTTTTCCTGTGGATGAAGAATAAGGAGATCGCTTCGGCACTGCATCTGTCAGAGAAAAAGGTGGAGAATGTGCTTTTCAGGGGAAAGGATAAACTGAGAAAGCTGCTGGAAGAAAGGGGGATCACCGGTTATGAAATGGGATGAGTTGTTTTCCGAGATAGACGATGAGCAGGCAACGCTGCTGGATGTGAGGTTAAAAGAGCTGGAAAGACCAAGTTCGATGGAGAATCAGATAAAACTGACCCTCAATAAGATCCATATGCAGATGCGCAGCGATACGGATATGCAGCCGCTGGACGCGGACCGGACAGGGAACGGCTGCGTGCAGAGTGGACGCCGGTTTGCAAAACGCAGATACATTGTCTTGTTTGCAACCATCGTTTTGCTGTTTGGGGTGGCGGCGCATGCGGGCAATGCGGATTGGGATTATAAGATGGCACAAATGCTGGGAATCTCATCGGTTATGCATTCGCTCGAAGGCGGTTATGTAAGGATCGGACAGACCTGCGTGAGCGGTGGGATCACCATGGAGGCGTCACAGTCTATCGGCGATCAGAATACACAGTGGATCCGGTTTGATACGGATGTTCCGTGGAGTGTGGGAGAGGATGGCTACTATCTGCCGGACGATACGGTGTATTTTCGTGTGATGAAAAAAGGATTCTTTCACAGGCAGATTTGGGACGGAGGAATGTCGATATACAGTTTCAACCAAAACGGATATGTTTCTTTTCTGTTATGTGCCGTAGATTATCACAAGATAAACCGGGCAGATATCGAGGTGTCCTTTTCGGGAATAAGAGAATATACGGACAAAGAGACGGATGAAGCGGGAACACTGATCAGCGACGGAGTTTGGACCTTTGCATGGCATAATGCTTACGTTGCAAATACCGTCACATCACATCCGTTTCGAATGGTAAAGCTGGAGTCGGGCGGAGAAAACAAAGAACTCTGCAACTGTCTGATCTACGCGATGGAGATCTCACCGGTTTCAATCCGCATCACTGCGTGGAAAGATCCGAAGATCGGCAGGCAGAGCGAATGGAACATGTTGCAGGTTGATTCGGTTATCTTAAAAGACGGAACGCAAATACAGATCGACGGTTTTTCGGTTGCGGGTCTCAAAACAATTTTGAACTGGATACCTTTCTTTCGCTGGAGGGTTACGAGCAACTGTGGGATGTGAACCTCCGGGATATCGATGCGATCGTGATCGGAGGAGAAAAGATCCCACTGTAGAAGAAGAGACCGGATCATAATGCTGTAAGATGATCGCAGGATGTGAAGCCTTTGCGTTCATGAGCAAGTAGC
>JAGBQU010000114.1 GCA_017632755.1 Lachnospiraceae bacterium | reverse complement strand
TCTTGAGAGGGAAGGCTTTAAAATGTTGGAGGCATCGATCGCACCCTCTGCACCTCCCGCACCGATGATCGTGTGGATCTCGTCCACGAAGAGCAGGATGTTACCCGCCGTGATCACCTCTTTGATCACCTTTTTGATGCGTTCCTCAAACTCACCTCTGTATTTGCTGCCGGCGACCATGCCGGACAGATCCAATGTGACAACCCTCTTGTTTTTGACGGTATCCGGTACATTTCCAGCGACAATGCGCTGTGCAAGTCCTTCTACGATGGCGGTCTTACCCACGCCGGGCTCACCGATCAGGCAGGGATTGTTCTTTGTCCTGCGGCTGACGATCTGAATGACACGTGAAATCTCCTCATTCCTTCCGATCACTGGATCCAGTTCCCCATTCTCAGCCTTCTTTGTCACATCCGTGCTGTACTGCTCGAGTGTCTTGGTGCCGTCTCCCTTCTTTTTCCTGCCAAGATCCTCCCTGTACAGGTTGGGATCCTCACCCATGGACGCAAGCAGTTCGACATATACCTTCTGCAGCTGTACACCGAGCGTGTTGAGCAGACGCACGGCAATGTTGTCGCCATCCCGGATCAGCGCCATCAAAATGTGCTCCGTTCCGATCTCGGCTGAGCCGAAACGGGCTGCCTGCCTGCTGCTCTCCTCCAAAACATCCTGTGCTCTGGGCGTGTAGCCGTCCCTCTCCTCCAACTTCAGGTGATTTCGCGTTGCGATCAGCTCCTCGATCATCTCCAGAAGCTGCTGCTCACCCACACCATTCTCGGCGAGCACCTTTGCGGCGACTCCGGTGCCTTCCTCGATCAGTCCGAGCAGGATATGTTCCGTGCCCACATAGTTCTGATGCAGACTTTTGGCCCGCTTCGCCGCTATTTCCAAAACTTTTTCCGCTTTTTTGGTATAATCCATCTCTTAATCCTCTTCAATATTGATAAACTCAAAATCAAAATCATCGTCCAGCCTCTCCCGCTGCATCTTGGGAGTCAGACTGTCGTCGATCCGAAGGTCATACATGACAGGCGCTTTACGCGGCGCCTTTCCGGCCGGCTCGGAAACATTCTTTTCCGCTACAGGTCCGGTCACCGTTTTTTTGTTTTCCGCTCCGATGGGTGGCTTTATTTCCCTTGGCGTGGCAGGCGCTTTCTTTGCTCTCTCAGGCTTTTTCTGCCTGTCCTGTGTACGAGTGCAGTCCACCGCTCCGCCTGCGGGCTTTTTCTCCTCCCGCTCGTTTTCGTCATCCTCCTCATCGTCCTCATCCTGCACCTCGCGAAGCGTGAGGAACATGTTTAAGATCACAAGTGCGAGCACCACTACCACAAAGAGTAAAATGCCGATGACGACCATCCGGTTTTGCGACTTCTTTTTATAGATCACATAATTTTCTTCGTCAAATACCTCGCCGCCATCCGCTTCTATTCCGATCTCAAGATACCTCTGATAAGTACCTTCGAGACTGTCATACAGATAAAAACCTTCCCCACCGTCCTGATTCATCGCATAGAGCAGGTAATAATCATCCGGGCTGACATCCATATTTCCGGGAAGCAACTCCTCCTGCGGGACATTGGTCTCTGCATTCTCCCCTGCCGGATCGCCATTCGCATCCGGATCTGCTTCGTCCGCTTTTTCCAGGATCCGTTGTGAGACCATGAAAGCAGGCACCGTCTTGTCATCCCACTGCATGGAGGCATCCTGAAAACCGTCCGGGATCACCACGCCTACCGGATATTGGATCGGGAAGATGAAACGTCTCTCCGCGCCCTTTAACTGGATGAAATCCATAAATTCATCGGTTCCGGAATAATAGAGATAAAAACCGGAATCGCCCCCCTGCGCATCGGACAGATACAAAAGGATCACCTGACCGGACTGCAGAAAAGCAGCTTCCACGATCTGTTCTTTATATACATATTCCACTTTGATAAAGCCTTCCGGAAGCAGTTCCTCCGGAAAGGTCGTATTTACATAAAGCTCACTGTCCTTGATCGGGATGTAGCCACCGACCGCTTCCACAACCTCACGCTGTCCCTCTTCCTCATCGGCCGCGTTTCCCTTCTTTACGATGGTAAACGTATAGGACATGGTCGTGCCGTCCTGTGCGCGCACGGTCAGAACCGCCCTGTTGGTGCCGTTTTTGAGATTCGTAAACCCGCTGGTAGCCACGATCTGCGCGTTGTCGTCCTCGGTCGTCGCCACGTAGAGGAGCTGTTTATTGATCTCCTTTAGGGTAACCGTATAGTCCGTGATCTCCTTGGAAAACTTCGGCTTCATCTTCGCATCGGTCACCTTGAACTTCTTCAGATAGGCATTGGAGGAAAGCGGCATATCGCCGGCAGCGTTTCCATCTGCCACATCGCTCCCGTTCTCATCTGCAGCGCTGTTCTGCTCATCGTCCTCTGCCGTTGTCTGCTGCTCCGTGTCTGCGCTCTCCTCGTCCGTGGTAGTCTGTGTAGCTGTTCCCCCTATCGTTACGGATTTGGATGCGGTGGCCTTCTCATTGCCGTCCTCGTCGATGATCGCCTCAGCCTGCAGCTTGGCAGAGCCTGCCTTTTTGGCCTTGAATGCAAGGTTGGCACTCGTTCCCCGAATGGTGATCAGCCCTCCTTCACCTCCGCCATACGAGACGGAACAATAGGTGAACGTAAGAAGCTGTGGGTCATATGTCAGAGTGATCTCCGGAAGCACGGCATCATCCTCCGGCTCGGAGGTCTTCACCGTGACCTGAAGCGGATCCTCCACTTCAAGGGATGTCTTATCGACCATGACAGAGACCGAACCCGCGGCGCTTGCCGTCATCCCGGTTCCGGCAAGAAGCCCTGCCAGAATACATAATAGCAAGTATATTCTAAAGTTGCGCACTCTCATAAACTCCTCTTACTTTCTAGTGATCGTCAATGTGTAGACGCGGCTGCTTCCCGCAGCGGACGTGCAGGTGATCTGGAAGGTATTGCTGCCCTTCTCCAGGGAAACCTCACCGGTTCCACTCACCGTGCTGGTCTTTGCCACCGGTTCCGCTTTGATCTTGACAGTCTCGACATCACTGCCGACTTTGATCCGATACTCCGTCACATCTCCGTCAAATGCAGGATCCAATGTCTTCTTGCCAACGGTCAGGGAAGCGAGATAATTGTTCGGATTTGCCTCGCCGTCGGGCTTTGCACACGCATTCTTTGGCATATCCTGATAGATCGGAAGGATAAATTCCATCTCCATATCCGCATTCCCATACGCCTTCTTCATCCTTGCTGCCTCCGAGGATGCCGCGAGAAGATTGGACATGTACTGGTGCGAATAGATCCCGTTCTTTTTGTTGACTACATTAAACTTCTGAAAATACAATGTGTTCTGCATATTTCGGATATATTTATCCGCAAGGTACATGGCGCCGCCAAGCATGGATTTATAGCGGGTGTTCCATGGTCGCATATATTTCTCATCTGTCTTCGAGGCATAGATCAGGCCTTGTCTGACCGGAGTATTGCCGTCGGTCGCATAAGCACCGATATGGAAATAGTTGAAAAGATTGGCATATCCCTCCACCTTTCCCGAAATGCTGTCGCTCTTTCCGTTTCCCTGCTCCTGCAGACATCTGGATGCCAGGTG
>JAGBQU010000113.1 GCA_017632755.1 Lachnospiraceae bacterium | reverse complement strand
TGTGACGATATGATCAATGACGGCCAGCACAAATGCGCCTTCTAAGATATCCCGGCTTGCGTGCTTCCCGTCCGGTGAGTAGACCCGATAGTCATCTCTCTTTGCGCAGAGCGAAACCTCCTCCGCCTCATTCATTAGGGAATTCATCAATTCCGTACACAATTCCAGATTGACGGGATAGGTTGTTGTCAGATAGGCGATATCACCGTAGATCTTGCGATCGGTCGCGGAAAGTTCTCCATCCGCAGCGGCAATGTCATTTGCCGAGACGCTTGTATCGAGTCTTTCTCTGCAGCGCAGGATATACTGTGCATACGCTGTCGTTCCCGTCGTCTTATAAAGCTCACATGCGGCAAAATAAGTCGCCTCGCTTAGTACACCCTTACGCTCGAGATATTGGAATGCTTTGATTGCTGTCTGCAGACACTGCATGGACAGCGCATCGTCCGTACTCTTGTAGACTCGCGCGAACTGCGCCAGCACAGCGGCACACTCGGCCGTTGCCTCATCGCTGATGTCTCTGACGACAAAGTCCCTCTCATCCTTCTCCGGGCTGCTCTCTTTTGCAGGTTGACGGCTCTCCACACCGGCATAAAATGCCCCTGTCTTTCCATCCTGCATCTTGAGCAGAAAGTTTACTTCGTAAAACACTTCCCCTAGCAATGTCTGCATGGACTGCATTTCAGACTCCTCATGCACGGAATGACCGGCGTACAAAAACTCATACGTCAAAAGAAGATCCGACACCATGCGTGTGCTCTCCGCAACATCCTTGTCAAAATTACTGTCCGTATGCCATCCGCCCGTCACATCCAAGAACTCCTGCGTTCCCTCGATCACACATTCCCCCGTATGACATGCCGGATGATTGTTCGCATCACTCTTTCCGCTCAGATTGCTTCCGCAGCGGTGATAGTATAACGACTCAAGGATATGATCATAGATCTGATCATACACGTCAGCTTTTATCTGAAAATCATAAGAGCGCCCGATCAACTCAGCCTGCAGGTAATACTCACCCTCGCGCTCCAGTTCACTAAAGTCCCCGCTGGCAAAATAATTGCCGGTATCCTCATCATAGGCTGCATTCTCGATCAAGCCCGTATATACAACCTTTCTTTCCTCCACATCCACAACGCTGAAGGTTTCGGGCAACTGCTTTCCGGCAAAGAATGCCAACTTCCCCGATACGGTCGGATAACCGCTTCGGTTGAGCAGGATGTGCGGATTATCTTTTGGCTTTTCATATGAGAAATCATAGACTACTTCGTCCAAAAAAGTATCCTGTTTTATATCCATGTCTTCTTCTGATGGCTCCGGGATCGTCTCCTGCAGGCGGCCTGCGGCGCAGCCCGGCTGAAGCAGCATAAGTGCGATCAGAAAAAGAGCGATCACTTTACGCAAACACTCATCCTCCGTGTCTTCCTACTAATGATATCTCACGTCTGATTATACTCTAAGCTATGTATTTGGTAAAGCGGAAATTCCGCTTTACCGCCTTTTGCCGGCACTCCTTAAGTGAGGTAATTCATGGGGTTGATGCTCTCCTGTCGGCAGTCAAGCTTCAGATAGACATTAGTGCCCTCAACGCTGTAATACTTTGACGGCTTTGCCACTTTCGCGATCGTCTGTTCACGCTTGACATGATCTCCGACCGCAACGCTCACATCACCGAGCTGGCCCAGGGTCAGTTCATATCCATTGCCCATATCCAGTATGATATATCTTCCGATTTCCGCATTCTCCGCCACCTGCAGAACCTGTCCGGAAAAAGGTGCTTTTACCGCCGTCCCCTCACTGCTGCCGATGACAACAGCCGGATTGTATTTATACTGGTCAAGCGTCGCAAAGTAGATCGTCTTGTCCATGCTGTAATTCATCAGTACATTTCCTTCCACAGGCCACGCGAGTGTATCGGCCTGTGAAAATCCATGTACCTCTTCATCCCTTTCCGTTTCTTGTGTCGGATCAGTCTGTCCCTCTCCGGTCTGCTCCTCATTTATCTGTTCCCCATCTTCCTTTCTCTGTTCTTCCTCCTGCGGCAGATTTACAATGCTGTCACTTCCGGTCTCGCGAAAGGAGGGATCCAGATCCAGTTCTACACTGCCGGCCTGTCCGGTCAGAACGTCATTCTCCGTTTCCGTCTCCGATATGGGATTTGGCTGTTGCTCCGGCTTAGCTATGCGCGCACTCTGTCCCAATCCGTCCGCATGACCGTTCTCCAGAGAAGCAAAATCCACAATCTGCTCCGGCTCGTCCTTCTCCCTGTTTTGATTGATATATACCCCGGTCATGGCACACACCGTCACGATCAGCAGGGAGGATGCAGCCACCAAAAACCGCTCCTTATTCCGTCTGTTTACCTTTCTTATCTTCATCATCGTACCTCCTTGAACTCTCCACGCCGCCGGGTCGGCAGGCAGCGGTCTTTTCTTGTCCTTCATAGTCTAACCTGTGTTTCGAGGTTTATACATATCCGGTCACGAATGTGATGTCTTTAAAAAAATAGGAGATCAGATCCATGTAGTCCGCCCCGTTTTCTCTTGCAAGGTAATCCGCATAATACTGGTCAAAGCCAAAACCGTGCCCGATCCCTTTTGTGACGATCTCACTGCCGTCGCGTATTTCAAAATTGGAGGAGGCAAGACCGAGCGCCTGCCGGACCTGCTCTCCTCCCAGAACCTTATCGTTCCAGAGCACCTTTGTCACATAACCCGCTCCATCCCGCTCAAGGATCCGCAGTTCTCCATGACCGTTTGACCGATACTGCACTCTGTGTTCAAACGCATCGCTTTCACGGTTTTTGATACAAGGAACGCTCTGCAGATAATCATAGGCCTCATCTGCGAACACCTCTCTTCCGCTTCGTGTCCTGCCTGCACTCATGGCATGATAATTTCCGTTTAGGATCTCCCTGCCGCTCTTTGCATACACGCCCTGCGTATCCCGGACAGCGCTTTGACACCTTGCATAGTTTTCCTCAAACCGCTCTCCCCAGATCTTTTGCAGCTGCTGCGGGCTGTAATAATCCATCTCCAGTTTTTCATATGCAATGCGTCCCGCAGACGGTGGCATCTCCTCCGGCTTTCCCGCCATCCTCCGCAGGCAGTTCCCACGCAGGAGCACGGCCTGCGCCTTAAGAGTCTCCGACTCGTAGTCAACGCAGATCCCGGCGGCAAGCGCACCGATCAGGAATTCCTCCAGCGGGATCTCCCGAAGCGATAACGCATCCTGATACACGATGAAGTACTCGCCGTTTTTTTCTTCCTTTGCTGCCTCTTCCATGTCTTGTCCCGGATTCTTTATCCGTTTGTCGTTATACGGAAGGAGCACCGGCATATTCCCTGTTTCCAGACCTGCCGATCTGATAAAAGCATGTGCAAAGAGAATGAAAAATAAAAC
Organism: Lachnospiraceae bacterium; assembly: GCA_017632755.1. The sequence goes on along the minus strand of JAGBQU010000113.1, from coordinate 812 downwards.
CATCCCATATGCTTTTTTCATTCTGCGTCTTCTTTTCATAACAGTTTGTCCCCTCTCACGTTGCAAACAGACTTCTCTTCATTGTATGAACATCCCGCACCACTTAGTACGTGCAGGGATTGTCATGCCTGTGGAATATACTTCTTTTTTTCCGGGATCTGCTCCAAATGGGCAGGGCGTGCAGGAAGGTAAAATGATGCTTACAGGCGCAAAATTGCCTCACAGCAACGCATGTGAGGCAAAATCAGAGGTACTTTTATTTAAAAGAATGGAACCAATTGCTTTAAAGCTCTATTCCGTTTTTCTTCAGGAGTGCTCTTGCGCTCTCCACCGAGTCAACACCTGTCGCATTTTTGATCGGAGCAAACTCCTTCTCGCGGACAACCTCATACGGCAGACAGGTATCCATCTGATGGATCATATCCAGAACCAGCCTTTCAAATTTGTATCCGTTCGGCTTTTCCGGCTTTTGTGCATTCCCATCCTTGTCAATATATGAGATCTTCTTTTCCACCACATGAAAAGGCATCCCCTCATCTGTTACCGCCGCAAGCGCAGGCACATAAAACAGGTAATTTAAGATCACGCCGAAATTATACGCGGGATCCCCCTTCTTATCCTTTGCATCCATCATCGCCTGAGACAATTCATAATATTCTACAATGGAAGGTTTCCCGTCTTCCAGACAGATCACACCGACTTTCTCATCCGGAGCCGCCTTTCGGACGACCTTCGCACCCACAGACACATCGGACAACACCGTTGCCCCCAAAAAGTATGGATCACATATGCGCTGAAGTACATTGTCAACC
>JAGBQU010000112.1 GCA_017632755.1 Lachnospiraceae bacterium | reverse complement strand
GTACCGGCTGCGGGAAGAGTTCTCTTGTTCAGCTGATACCGAGACTATTTGATGTCTCGAAGGGAAGGATTACCATCGACGGTACGGATATCCGCGACGTTTCGCTCAGCGAGCTGCGAGGCACCATCGGTTATGTGCCGCAGAAAGGCGTGCTCTTCTCGGGTACCATTGAAAGCAACATTGCCTTCGGAAGTGCCGACATCAGTGAGGAAGCAGTTCGTGAGGCGGCAGAAATCGCACAGGCGGCGGAGTTTATCGACACCAAGCCGGAAGGATATCAGGAGTCGATCGCACAGGGTGGTACCAATGTTTCCGGAGGACAAAAGCAGAGACTGGCGATCGCGAGAGCACTTGCCGGCAAGCCGCAGATCCTTGTTTTTGACGACAGCTTTTCGGCACTGGATTATAAGACAGACCGTGCATTGCGAAGGGCGCTGGCGGCTGGGACAAAGGATGCAACGGTCATCATCGTGGCGCAGCGCATCAGCACGATCCTTCACGCAGACAAGATCCTTGTGCTGGATGATGGCAGGATCGTGGGCTGCGGTACGCATGCGCAACTGCTCCGGGACAATGAGGTCTATAGGCAGATCGCACTCAGTCAGTTGTCTGAGAAGGAGATCGAGGACACATTAGCGAAAGCAGATAAGGAGGTGGAGTGAGATGGCAGAAGTAAGAGTAAACCAACCTCCCAGAAGACGAGGCCCGGGAAGGGGCATGATGCCGCCGGAGAAGGCGAAGGACTTTAAAGGCGCACTCCGCAAGATGATCGCGTATCTCGGTAAATTTCATGCGGCGATCATCGCTGTCATGATCCTCACGGTGGGCAGCACCGTATTTCATATATTAGGTCCCAAGGTGTTGGGAAAAGCGACAACAGAGATCTTTAACGGTCTGGTCAGCAAGATCCAGGGTGGAGAGGGCATAGATTTTCCCAGGATCGGTGTGATCCTGCTTGTCCTGATCCTTCTTTATGCGGTGAGCATGTTGCTCTCCTTTGTGCAGGGACTCATCATGACGCACATCTCGCAGACGGTGGCGTACAATCTCCGCAAGGAGATCTCCGAGAAGCTTAACAAGCTTCCGATGAACTATTTTGACAAGCGCACATACGGTGAGATCCTCTCAAGGATCACCAACGATGTGGATACGCTTGCAATGAACCTGAATATGTCCATTACGCAGCTGATTTCCAGCGTAGCGACGATCATCGGTGTGTTTATCATGATGCTCACGATCAGCCCGCTGATGACGTTGATCGCGCTTTTGATCCTGCCGCTTTCCGGCTTTTTTATCGGCTTTATCATGAAGCACTCGCAAAAATACTTTGTGAGGCAGCAGGATTATCTGGGACGCGTCAACGGACAGGTGGAGGAGATCTTTGGCGGACATCAGGTTGTAAAGCTCTTTTGTGCCGAGGAGATGGCAACCGAGGAGTTTGACAAGGTTAATCACGCGCTCTACGATTCGGCCTGGAAGTCACAGTTTTTTTCCGGACTGGCTCAGCCGATCATGGGCTTTATCGGCAATCTGGGATATGTGGCAGTGGCGGTCGTAGGAGCCTATCTGAACATCAAAAAGGTGATAGAGGTCGGCGATATTCAGTCCTTTATCCAGTACGTACGCAACTTTACACAGCCGATCACGCAGATCGCGCAGGTATCCAACCAGCTGCAGTCCGCGATGGCAGCAGCGGAGAGAGTGTTTGAATTTCTCGGGGAGCCGGAGGAGGAGCAGTTTGCAAAGCAGCATGCGCCGATCCGGGCTTCCGAGATCAGAGGTGATGTGGAGTTTGACCATGTGAGTTTCGGATACAACGAAGACAAGATCATCATCCATGATTTCAGTGCGAAGGTGGAGCACGGCAAAAAGATCGCGATCGTGGGACCAACCGGTGCGGGAAAGACGACGATCGTCAAACTGCTGATGCGCTTTTATGATGTGGGCAGCGGTGCGATTCGGATTGATGGGTATGATGTCAAGGATTTTGACAGGACGGAGCTGCGGGACGCGTTTGGAATGGTGCTGCAGGATACATGGTTGTTTAAGGGTACCATTATGGAAAATATCCGCTATGGCAGATCGGATGCCACGGACGAGCAGGTGAAGGAGGCGGCAAAGGCTGCCTATGTGGACCGGTTCATTCGAACACTGCCGGGGGGCTATGATATGGAGCTGAACGAGGAGGCGACGAATGTTTCGCAGGGACAGAAGCAGCTGCTTACGATCGCAAGGGCTATTCTGGCGGACAACAAGATCCTCATCCTCGACGAGGCGACCAGCAGTGTCGATACGAGAACGGAAGTCCGTATCCAGAAGGCAATGGATAACCTGATGGAAGGCCGTACCAGCTTTATCATCGCGCACAGACTCTCCACAATCCGGAATGCCGACCTGATCCTCGTCCTCAAAGATGGCGATATCATCGAACAGGGAAATCACGAGCAGCTCATGGCAATGGACGGATTTTATAAACAGTTGTACAATTCACAATTTGAACAGGAATAAAAAAAGAGTGGAACCGAGAGTTCCACTTTTTTTATGTAATAGGAAATTGCACGAGAATGCCGCAAGCGGCATTCTTTTATGTTTAAGGCGGGATCCGGAGAGGATATCTGTAAAAACGTGCTCTTATGACAGATAGCGGGTCTGATATTCCAGGAGAAAGTCGTCCCGGGCTGCTTCCATATCGATGAGGGATGAGAGCTTGTCGAGCTGCCGTTTGGCGGGAAGCGATTTGCGCTGTCCCAGATAGCTTCCCGCGATCTTGACAAATTTTTCCGGATAGGTGAGACGCCCGAAAACATAGGAATGATCTGCTCCGGAGAGAGGACGTATCTGAGAATATGTCTGCAGTATCACGGATGCGTAGGAAAAGTTCCATTCATTTTTCTCCAATACCTTTCGCAGAAAGTGGGAAAGATCCTTGAGCGGGGTATCGGCCCTGAGCTTCTCAAAGTTTACGATATTCACATGTCCATCCGCCATGAGCAGATTGTGATGGGAGCAGTCACCGTGGCAGTAGGAGGCATTTTGCGTAATGTCTCTGATCAGTGCGTCAACCAGCTCTTTGGTGAGACAGGCGTCGGCAGCCTGTGTCTGGCACCAGAACCTCTCGAATTCTTTTAAAAAGAGAAGCTCGAAATCTGTCTTTGCAGGACATTTGCGCATGAAGCTGCGCACTCGTTTTAAGAGGGCATTCTTGCGGTCGAATTCGCACAGGATGACCTCGCCGGAGGGAACGTTTTGCTCCTCTGCGCCAAGATGTCTCATGCAGTCGTGCAACGTGGCCAGAGCCTGGGCAGCCCGCCCGCATTCCGTGCGATCCCGCACGTTGCACTCGCGGCCCGGCAGATAGTCCTTGACCACGTATTGGCGACCGTCATGATCGGTTGTGACGATCTCTCCGTCCTTGTTTCGTAAAAAGAAGTCAATGTAAGGATAGCCGTTTTCCTTGATCCGATTCATTGCGCTCTCCAAAAACACGGCTTTTTCCTTGTATCCCTGAAATTCTGTCAGGATCTTCATGCCCTGATCGGTCTCGGCGATGATCGATCCCCGGCCCTTTCTGGTCCTTTGGATCGAAAGCTCGTAATTGTCAAATAAAGAAACCGTCCTGTCGTTCAACTTCCTACCCCCATCTGTCATAGCATTGGAATCACACCGGAACAAAGCCGGGTTCCTTACTAATCTTATGAAGGTTATGTAAAAAGTATGAAAGCGCTTTCAGGGTTTTAACACAAGAATCGTATGAAAACTGCGACTTTTCGCGTCATAATAAACATTCATGGATCCATTGTATCCGTCGGTAATGCGCTGAATGACTTTTGCTACACCTATGATGCGGATAACCGCCTTGTCACCTACAACGGGGAGGAGGTTACCTATGACGCTGACGGCAACATGCT
>JAGBQU010000111.1 GCA_017632755.1 Lachnospiraceae bacterium | reverse complement strand
GGCAGATCCTCGAACTTCTGAATTCCTCTGATATCTTCACGCTCCGACTTCCAACCCGGAAGCATCTTGAGAACCGGTTTTGCCTTTTCAAGCTTGTGGGTAACCGGAAACTCCGTCGTCACTTCGCCGTCGATCTCATAACCGACGCAGACAGGGATCTCATCCAGATATCCAAGGACATCCAGAACCGTAAATGCCACATCCGTTGTTCCCTGCAGACGACATCCATACTTGGAAGCCACGCAGTCAAACCATCCCATGCGGCGCGGACGTCCGGTTGTAGCACCGTATTCTCCTCCGTCACCGCCACGGCGTCTGAGTTCATCCGCCTCTTCCCCGAAGATCTCGGAAACAAAAGCTCCCGCCCCGACAGCAGAGGAATATGCCTTACAAACGGTAACCACCTGCTTGATCTCATAGGGAGGGATACCTGCTCCGATCGCGCCATAGGCTGCAAGTGTTGATGAGGATGTCACCATCGGATAAATGCCGTGGTCCGGATCCTTGAGCGTACCAAGCTGCCCCTCCAAAAGAACGGTCTTGCCGTCCTTCAATGCCTGATCAAGATACAGAGACACATCACACACATACGGCGCAACCATCTCCTTATATTCCTTCAGTGTCTTAAGAAGCTCCGCCGGATCGATCGGATCTTTGTGATAGAGATGCTCCAGGATCACGTTCTTCAATTCACAGACGCGCTCCACTTTCTCTCTTAACAGTTCTTCATCAAACAGCTCGCTGACCTGAAAACCGATCTTTGCAAATTTATCCGAATAAAACGGTGCAATTCCGGACTTGGTGGAACCAAAGGATTTTCCTCCAAGTCTCTCTTCATCGTACTGATCAAATAAAATGTGATACGGCATCACGATCTGTGCCCTGTCGGAAACAAGGATCTTTGGCATCGGAACATTCTTATCCGTGATCGATTTGATCTCGTTAAACAGGATCGGAATGTTAAGTGCCACACCGTTACCGATGATGCTCGTTGTATGACTGTAAAAAACACCGGAAGGAAGTGTGTGAAGCGCAAACTTTCCATAATTGTTTACGATCGTGTGTCCGGCATTTGCGCCACCCTGAAAGCGAACGACGATGTCTGCGTTCTCCGCCATCATATCGGTGATCTTACCTTTACCTTCATCGCCCCAGTTTGCACCTACTACTGCTTTTACCATAAAAATATCCTCCATACTATCAGACGTTGATCCATCCTGACCGGATCATCCATTCCTATTTTACGTCCTAAGTATAGAGGATAATTATACATAAGTAAAATCAATATTTTTTATATTTATCATAAGCAGTGCTTATAACATCTCAAGTAACTTCTCCGCAGCCAGACTGAGCGGGACCTTTTTGTCTGTCACAACACAGATTTCCCGCTTGGGTATCATCTTGTTAAAGCGAAGTTCAAACAGCCGTCCCGACTCAAGGTAGGGGAGTGCGAAATCCCTCACCACGCAGCCGATCCCGAGATTTCGGATCGCAAACTGTATGATCATATCCGAGGTGGCAAGCTCAAATTCGGGTCGCAGGATGATCCCCTCTTTTCTGAGCAGATTATCCATATATTTTCTGGTGCTGGTATTTTTCTCCAGAGAGATGATGGGATAGTGCAAAAGCTCGGAAAAATCCGTCATATGATTCTTGAGCTGTGTGTATCTGTGGCCTGCCACGAACACATCCTCGATCTGGCGCACCTGCATGACCTCATAGCGCTCATCCGTCTCAAACGGGGTACTGACAAGTGCAAAGTCGATCTTTCCGCTCTGCAGTCCCAAAAGCGTTTCCGGCGTCGGACCATTGGTGATATTGACCTTGATCTCCGGGTAGTCTTCGTGGTATTTCTCCAGATAGGGAAGCAGATAATACTGCAGCGTCATATCGCTGGCACCGATCTTAAGTTCCCCTGCCTTTAGATGGATCAGTTTATCAAGCATCTGCTCTCCGCGCTCGATCTGTTCATACCCATCCTTGATGGCATCAAACAATGCGCTGCCCTCTTTGGTCAGACGGATTCCCTTGGGAGCTCTGGTAAAGAGCTTGACTCCAAGAGTGGCTTCGAGAAGCTTCATGGTCTGGCTGACCGCAGGCTGCGAGAGTGCCAGCTCCCCCGCTGCGGCAGTCAGGCTATGATATTTCCCGACATAGTAAAATACCTTATAATACTCGAGATTTGCTTTCATCGCGATTACACATGGATCTCTGCCGTCATACCGAGCAGCTCCTTGTTCTCCTCCAGGATCGGATCCACGATCGTCTTAAGGAAGTTGTCCACCTGCAGCACACTTCTTCCCACATACTTGGACGGATCCATCGTTTTTTGCAGATCCTCGATCGACATGCCAAAGGCCTCATCCTGTGCGATCAGCTCCAAAAGATTGTTCTCTTTTCCTTCTCTCTTGACATTGGCTCCGGCCACCATGGAAAGTTCACGGATACGCTCGTGAAGTTCCTGTCTGTTCCCGCCTGCCTTGACCGCATCCATCATGATATTCTCCGTTGCCATAAAGGGAAGCTCGCTCATCAGACGTTTTGTGATCACCTTGTCATAAACCACAAGACCGTCTACCACGTTGAGGCACAGATCCAGAATACCGTCGATCGCAAGAAAGCCCTCCGGGATGGAAAGTCTCTTGTTTGCCGAATCGTCCAGCGTTCTCTCAAACCACTGTGTAGCGGATGTGATAGCCGGATTGAGTGCATCGATCATCACATATCTGGCCAGAGAGGCGATACGCTCGCTTCTCATCGGATTACGCTTGTATGCCATGGCAGATGAACCGATCTGGCTCTTTTCAAACGGTTCCTCCACCTCCTTTAAATGCTGCAAAAGTCGGATGTCATTGGACATCTTATGGGCGCTGGCTGCGATACCTGCGAGCACATTCATGACTCTGGTATCCACCTTGCGGGAGTAGGTCTGACCACTGACCGGATAGCACTTTTCGAATCCCATCTTCGCTGCGATCATCGGATCGATCTTGTCGATCGTCTCATTATCTCCGTCAAACAGCTCCAGGAATGACGCCTGCGTTCCCGTCGTTCCCTTTGAGCCAAGCAGTTTCATATTGGATAGCACAAAATCCAGATCCTCCAGATCGAGTGTGAATTCCTGCGTCCAGAGTGTGGCTCTTTTCCCCACAGTCGTCGGCTGCGCCGGCTGGAAATGTGTAAACGCAAGGGTCGGAAGCGCCTTGTACTGCTCTGCAAATTTACCGAGCTGTGCGATCACATTGACAAGTTTTTTCTTAACCAGCCTGAGTGCCTGTGTCATGACGATGATATCGGTATTGTCGCCCACATAGCAGGATGTAGCACCCAGATGAATGATCCCTGCTGCCTTCGGACACTGCTGCCCATACGCGTACACATGGCTCATGACATCGTGGCGGACTTCCTTCTCTCTGGCTTTTGCCACATCGTAATTGATATCCTCAGCATGTTCTTTCAGCTCATCGATCATCTCCTGCGTGATGACCGGCTTTCCGCTTTGGCTGAGTCCCAGTTCCATCTCCGTCTCGGCGAGGGCGATCCACAATTTTCTCCATGTGAGGAATTTCATATCCGGGGAAAAAATATACTGCATCTCCTTGCTGGCATATCTCTCCGAGAGCGGGCTCACATATTTATCGTTACTCATAGGTACCTCCTTATTTTGCTTGCTTTTTATTCTCTGCATGTTTTCCTGCGCCCGATTAGGCATCTCTCGCCTGCGGCACATATATCTATAGTATATACAATCCTTCTTTCAAGTTCAAGCCAAACCGAACACCGATAACAAGAAGTGCTGTCACCCCGGCGATCTATCCCACAAATTTTCCGATAAATTCACGCACTCGCTCATTGTCACAGGAAAAGATCTGATCCGGCGGTCCCTCTGCCTGAATAATCCCATCCTCAAGGAAAATGATACGGTCAGAGAGTTCTCTGGCAAACTGCATCTCATGGGTCACGATGATCATGGTCATCTTTTCCTTTGCCAGTTCCTTGATCACCTTTAACACCTCTGCGGTCAGCTCCGGATCGAGCGCACTGGTCGGCTCGTCAAAAAACAGGATCCTGGGCTGCATGGCAAGAGCCCTTGCAATAGATACCCGCTGTTGCTGTCCGCCTGAGAGCTGACAGGGATATGCGCTCTGCTTTTCCTCCAGACCCAGCTTTGTCAAAAATCTTACAGCACGCGCCTTCGCCTCTTCCTTGCCGACCTTGTCCACAAGTATCGGGGCCTCCATCACATTCTCGAGCACGGTCTTATGCGGGAACAGATTAAAGTTCTGAAACACCAGGCCATAGTGATGATGGATCTTTTTCAACTCTTTTTTGCCGGCATAGACGCTTTTGCCGCCCTCATCCTTTGCCGCATAGTCTCCCAGATAGATCAGATCGCCGCTGTCCATCTTTTCCAGCATGGTCGCACAGCGGAGCAAAGTGGATTTTCCCGACCCGGAGGGCCCGATGATCGATACCACTTCCCCTTCTTCTACCGTGAGCGAAATATCCCTGATGATCTGTAAGCCGCCAAATGATTTGGACATATGATTGATCGTTAATAAGTTCATGATTTTTTCCCTGTATCCTCCTGTTGCTTTATGGTCACATTCATGCTTCCGACGCGGTAGCCCCGCATATCAAGTGTGACAAACAAAAAACCGATCTTCTTAAATTCTTCATAGACCGCCTCGCGGATCTCATCGGAGGCAAGCCGTGCAATGTCTCTGGGCGGGACCTCGATCCTGGCAATGTTGCCGTGCATACGGACACGCTCCTCGAAGAAACCGTGCTCTATCAGAAACTGCTCTGCCTTATCGATCATATGGAGTTTCTCCTCCGTGATCTCCTCCCCATAGACAAACCTCGATGCAAGACAGGCATATGCCGGTTTGCTCCATGTGGGAAGGCCCATTGCCTTTGAGATCAGGCGGATGTCAGACTTATACAATCCGGCCTCCCTAAGCGGACTTTTTACGGACAATTCGGCAACGGCACGAAGCCCCGGTCTGTAATCGCCCAGATCATCCATATTCGATCCCTCTGCCAGATGGGCGATCCCGTTTTCATCCGCAATCTTTTTTATTTCCGTAAAGATCCCATGCTTACAAAAATAGCAGCGATCCGGTCCGTTTTGTCTGTACCCCTCCAGCCTTAGCGGATCAAAATCGGTGATAAAATGCCGGATGCCTCTCTGCTCGCAGAACGCCTTTGCCTCCTTCACCTCGCGCTCCGGAACGGATGCATCTGCTCCTGTCACGGCGATCACCCGATCCCCAAGCACCTCATGTGCAACGGCAAGAAGGAACGCAGAATCCACTCCGCCGGAAAAGCCGACGGCCAGGGATCCCAGTCCGCTAATATATTCTTTCAGTCTGTCCAGTTTCTCCTGCAGCTCGGCAGGAAGTATCTCTTTTTCGATCATACTTCTTCTCTCCTTAAAATCTCCACCTGTATTCCCTTTTGCGCAAATAATCTTTGATCTTACAGGCTTTGGCAAGCTCTCTTTCACCTCAGGCTAAAATTCCCTGATATAGACCTTCGAAGCAAATCTCACGCTCCCGTCCAGCTTTTCATAAGAACTGTCCTTGAGATAGTGCATGCCCAGCTTCTCCATAACACGTTTGCTCTTATAGTTATCTTCGGCAAACTGTCCCTCAATGGCACGGATCGTTCTGCTCTTTGAAACATAGTTGATGATACCGCAGATCGCCTCGAACGCATAACCGTTTCCCCATTGATCTGCCCGGATATTATAACCGATCTTCCAGACGTCTCTGTTCGGACTGTATACCAGACCTCCGCTTCCGATCAGTTCCCCTGTCTGCTTTAACTCAAAGCCCAGATCGTAGCTGTTCGGATCGTCAAGATCCCGTGTCTCCAACCACTTTCTCACATCTTCCTCGTTCTGATACAAAGGATAGATCATATATTTATTCACCGCCGGATCCCCGCACCACTTAAATGCCTCTATTTAATCCTGCGGTACAAACGGCATGAGGATCAGTCTGTCCGTTTCAATTCTTACTCTCATGCTGTCATTCTCCAATCATCAAAGGATCATTCCCTATCATCATACTGCTTATCTGTACGTAATGCAAGCAGTGGACCGGAATAGTCCGATCCACTGCCTGTGTAATATATATGTCGTTATTGTTTTCTTGCTCTCTTTGCTATGAGATTGCCGCCTTCCTGTATGACCATGACCATGATCACCAGGATGGTTACTGCAGTCCACAAAACTTCCTTCTGATATCTGTAATATCCGTATTGGAGTGCAATCGCCCCCAGTCCTCCGCCTCCGATCACGCCTGCCATGGCTGAATAACCAAGTACTGTCGCAATATTGATCGCGGCTCCCAAAAGAAGCGACGGCGTTGCTTCCGGCAGGATAAAGTGATTGATAATATATAGGGGAGAGGCTCCCATGGAGGACGCCGCTTCTATGATCCCGACAGGCACCTCGGAAAGCGAGGATTCCACCATTCTGGCCACAATAGGGATGGCACCCACTGTAAGCGGGACAATGGACGCGGTTGTTCCGATGGAGGATCCCGTAACAAATCTGGTAAAAGGGATCAACAGAACCAGCAGGATCAAAAAAGGCAGTGATCTGCATATATTGATGATAAGCCCCAATACAAAATTCACCGGTCTGTTGGAAAGGATCCTGTCCTTTGCCGTGGCATACAGCAGGATCCCGAGCGGCAACCCGCCCACATAGGCAAGGATCGACGCGAAAAAGGTCATCTGCAAAGTCTCTATAATACCCATCTTGATCGCTGAGACGATATAGTCACTCATGCCAATTCCACCTCCTGTACGCTTAATCCTCCCTCTTTGAAAAACCGGATGATCTCTTCCTGCTCCTTCCTGCCCTCCGGCAGTTCCAGCACCATCTGTCCGTATCCGATGCCACCCACACTCTTCGTGTTCGCGCTTAGGATATTGACTTTTTTCCCTGTTTTTTCCACGAGTTCCGCGATAAACGGTCTGCTTGCCGCAAGTCCGTCAAACACAAGCCGTATGAGCCTGCTGCCCTCAGCGGAAGGATCAAAGGGATTACTTGGAAATACAAGCTTTCTTGCCGCCTCCGACTTCGGATTACGAAAGATCTCTTTTACCTCGCCAACCTCCGCGAGTTCCCCCTGATCTATGATCGCAACACGATCACATATTTTTTCCACAACACTCATTTCATGCGTGATGATCACAATGGTAAGCTTTCTTGTCCGGTTGATCGTGCCAAGCAGATCCAACACCTCACCGGTCATCTTCGGGTCAAGTGCACTCGTTGCTTCGTCACATAGCAAAACCTTCGGATCGGCAGCAAGCGCTCTGGCGATCGCAACCCTTTGCCGCTGACCACCGGAAAGTCTCGCCGGGTATTCGTTTTTCTTCCCTTCGAGACCGACGATCCGGAGCATTTCAAGGGCTTTTTCCCTTCTTTCCTGTCTGGAGACTCCCGCGATCCGAAGAGGCTGCATGACATTACTTAGGACGGTTCTCTGTTGCAGCAGATTGAAGCTTTGAAAGATCATGGCGATCTGACGCATTATCATACGGATCTGTCCGGGGTTGAGCGTTTGCAGATCCTGTCCGTAAAAGCTGACATGTCCTCCCGAGATCTCCTCCAGACGATTCAATGTCCTTACAAGAGTAGATTTTCCCGCTCCACTCATTCCGATGATCCCGAACACTTCCCCTTCTTCGATCGAGAGACTTACATCCTTTAGCGCCGTAAACTCTTTTCCATCATTTATATAGTTCTTTGAAACATGATCCAGTTTAAATACTTCAGCCATCACATCTATCTCCTGACATTTTGATCCTTACTCATCAAAGAGACCTTTGCTCAGATATCTGTCTCCTCTGTCAGGGAAGACCACAACGATATTTCCGCTTTCGATCTCTTCTGCCAGCTTCAGTGAAGCGGCAAGCGCAGCACCCGAGGATGATCCCGCAAGGATTCCCTCCTTTGCAGCCAAAAGCCGTGATGCTTTAAATGCCTCGTCATCCGTCACCTTGATCACATGATCCACAAAGGAGATATCCATGGTGTCTGCGATAAAATCATTTCCGATACCCTCGATATCATAATCTGCATGCTCACCGCCGCCGATGATCGATCCGACCGGGTCCGCCAGTACG
>JAGBQU010000110.1 GCA_017632755.1 Lachnospiraceae bacterium | reverse complement strand
GTGCTTTAAGCGGTGCCTCAGGATTCCCCTTCGGAGCCGGGATCTTCTCCACGATCTTCTCGAGCACATCCTCGACCCCGATACCGTTCTTTGCGGAGATCAGTGGGGCATCATGCGCCTCTATGCCGATCACATCCTCGATCTCATCCTTCACGCGATCCGGCTCTGCGCTTGGCAGATCGATCTTGTTGATCACGGGGAATACGTCCAGATCGTGATCCAGTGCCAGATACACGTTTGCCAGTGTCTGTGCCTCGATCCCCTGTGCCGCATCCACGACAAGGATCGCGCCGTCACAGGCGGCAAGGGCACGGCTCACCTCATAGTTAAAATCCACATGACCCGGTGTGTCGATCAGATTAAATATATATTCCTCACCATCCTTTGCCTGATAGACAATACGGACGGTCTGTGCCTTGATCGTGATGCCTCTCTCTCTCTCGAGTTCCATATTGTCGAGCACCTGCTCCTGCATCTCCCTGCTGGTCAAAAGACCTGTCTTCTCGATGATGCGGTCGGCAAGCGTGGATTTTCCGTGATCGATGTGTGCCACGATACAAAAATTACGTATTTTACTTTGGTCTGCTGCTGACATGTATTTCCTACCTTTCACTGCTTCAATCAGCTATTAAGTATAACAAAAAAAGGGGAAAGGTGCAATGGTGTAAAAAGGCCCTCCGCGCACATTCTCACTCTCCGCACAGCGTGATCTTGAGAATGTGAGCAAGCGGGTCAACGGCATTCATGATCTCTTCCACCGTGTTGGTCTGCGCGCCAAGCTCGATGAGAAGCGTCCTCGGACGATAGTGCATATTGTAGCGGTATCCCTTGAGATAGATACGCCTCGCAAGCCCCGGATAGTATTCCTCGGCAACGAGTTGTGCCTGAAAAGAAAATGCCAGATTCTCATCGACATAAGGATTGGGAAGATACTCGATATCGCCCCGTACCTTTGTGCGGCTGAGGCCGTTAAAAAACATAAACTGTGCCATCGGTTTATCGTCGATCCGTGTAACGATGTGCGTTCCCTCCGCCACACCGTCGCGGTGCAGATCGATGATCATCTCGATCGACGGATTCTCTTTCAGGATCTGCTCGATGGCAGGCGCGGCATTTGCATACGCGTAGTCCCGCCCCTTCCCATCATACTGTCCCGTGTGGTGGATCACCGAAAAGCCATATTCCCTCAAAAGCTGCGCAAGCTTCTCGCCCGCCCCCACGATCGTTGTGGATGGATCGGCCGGATCCGAGTCGGCAAACGCCTCCCTGGAATGGGTGTGATAGATGAGGATCTGCGGCAGCTTTCCTCCCGGTGCAAGATGCAGATCACATGCGAGCAGCTTATCGACATTCAGCTGCCCGGGTCCGATCGTCGTGGAACCATCCAACACATAATAACGGGAGAGCAAAGTGTCAAAATCATGCAGAGGTCCAAGGGAGATCTCCTGCAGCTTCACAGTATGCACCGCAAAATCCTTTTGTGATCCGTTTCCCTCAGATCCGGCCTCATAATCCGCCTCATCGGCAGGCTCTTTCCTTGTCTCCAAAGCGGATTTATCGTCTGATCCTGCCACAGCTTTCTGAGCTGCGTCTGCTGCATTTCCGATCCTCATCTCTACCGGGTTCTCACTGTCCGACCCGTCCGGGCTCCTTTGGGCATACTCCCCGCTTTGCGCTGCCTCACTCCCCTCATCCCTTGCCTCACTCAAGATCAGCTGCTGCCTCAGCTCGTGATCCTCATAATTCATGGCGGTCTGCGGATACCCGAGCACATACCGGTATGCCGGAATCCATTGCAGGATCAGTTTTTTGCCGTAATCCTCCGCATCTGCACCTGCATCTTCCGCAGACAAAGCTAGATATTCCAGGGATGGTGCACTGTCATCCATCATATTTTTTTCCAGCTGTACATAGAGAAAACGGGAGATCTGTTTGTGATACACCAGACATGCTTTGCCCAAAAAGACCATGGTAAGGCAGAGCATCAAAGATAAAAAAAGCTGCGGAATTTTAGACTTTTCGTACACTTGGCATCCCTCCCTGCTCTGCCCCCGTCCCACTTGAGATCGCCGGAAACAATTCATAAGAGTATATGCCTGTCCGCAAAAAGATAGAACACTGCAAATAAGAAAGAATGCCGCTTGCGGCATTCTCGCGCCGAGCGCGGTTGCATTTATGCAACATTTTCATTACGCGCGAGTGCGCATCCATAGCGGAGCGCTTTTTGTGTAATAGGGAATTGCGGAGCAATTTCCTATTACACAAAAAAGACCCTGAGTGCAGCCGTTCTCAGGGTCCTGTGTTCCTATATAAATGACGGAAATTAAGCCATCTTGTTTACTGCAAGTGTCAGACGGGAAACTTTTCTTGCAACGTTGTTCTTGTGATAAACGCCCTTGCTTCCTGCCTTGGTGATCACAACAGTTGCATTCTTTAATGCTTCCTGTGCCGCATTCTTGTCATTCGACTCGATAGCAGCATACACCTTCTTGATCGCAGTCTTCACACCAGACTTAATCGCTTTGTTTCTATCATACTTTGTCTTGTTGACCAGGATTCTCTTTTTTGCTGATTTGATGTTAGCCAAGATCCACACCTCCTAAAAAATATTCTGAAATTCTTTCATCCATGCTGTTTACACCTTTCCCGGACACGGACAGTTTGGTGTAAACATTCGCATATTATTCTAGTTTATATTCCAATCCTTGTCAATACATATTTTCGCATTTTTTGAAGAAAACTAATAGAGCAAATCACCCGGATATGCTGAAATAGAGAGGTAACAAGTCATGAACCAAACAAAAGTGCGCACCGATCTGGCTCTGGAAGCCCACGAGAATATAGAGGATGCCACACTGAAAAGCCGTGGCATCCAGGTAGATGAAGTCTACCACAAAAAAACACGCACAAAGATCAGCAAGGTCTTAGTCACGACCAAAAACGGTGCAAGCACGATCGGCAAACCGATGGGAACATATATCACGCTGGAAACACCGAACCTTGTTGAGGAGGATGAGGATTATCACCGTGAGATCTCTCTGGAGCTGGCCGGGCAGCTAAAGGACATCATCCCGGGCTTTGACGGCGAACTCTCCATTCTGGTGGTCGGTCTCGGGAACCGCGATGTCACAGCCTATGCCCTTGGTCCGCATGTCATCGACAATCTCTTTATCACGCGCCATATCCTGAGCACCTATGGAAAGGCTGCCTATAACAGAGAAAAAATGCATGCCGTCAGCAGTCTTGTCCCAGGTGTCATGGCCAAAAACGGCATGGAAACGTCCGAGATCGTCAAAGGGGTGATCGAACAGACGCACCCCGATGTGATGATCGTGATCGATGCCCTCGCCGCCCGCAGCATCAAGCGTCTCAACCGCACGATCCAGGTAACGGACACCGGCATCCATCCGGGATCAGGCGTCGGCAATCACCGAAACGGTCTGACGAGGGAAACGCTCGGCATACCGGTCATCGCGATCGGCATTCCCACGGTAGTCGATGCAGCCACCATCGTCAAGGATGCCGCCAGCCAGCTCGGTCACGAACTGCATCCCTCTCCCCTCTCCAGGGAGCAGGAGAACCTGCTCTACGAGCTCCACAACATGTATGTCACAAGCAAAGATGTCGATGCGGTCATAAAGCGCCTGAGCTACATGATCTCCGAAGCGCTCAACATCGCGTTTTCCACGCAGTGATTTCCTTGTAAAAGTAGTTGTCACAGACTTTCTCCTTTGATATAATGTAAAGATATCGGGATCCAAGAGCGCCACGGCCGCTTTGGAATCCATACCGGTCGGATCTCTCTGACCGGGCGTGTTATCTTGTTTTATTTTAGGAGGAAAGTTATGAAAACAAAATGTACAGCATTGCTTCTTGCAGTAACCACTGCATTTACCCTGTCCGCATGCGGCAGCAGCGTTCCGGCAAACAGCGTATTTTCCGAGGCTGATCTCGTTAATAAGACCATCGGTGTACAGCTTGGTACAACCGGTGATATCTATGCTTCCGACAAGGAGGCTGAAGGATGCACGATCGAGCGCTATAACAAGGGTGCCGATGCGATTCAATCCTTAAAGCAGGGAAAGATCGACTGTGTGATCATCGATGAGCAGCCTGCCAAGGCGTTTGTCGCTAAAAACGATGACCTGACCATTCTCGGGGATGAATTCGTAACGGAGGAATATGCCATCTGTGTTTCCAAGGAAAACAAGGAGCTGACTACAGCTATCAACGGCGCTCTCTCCGAGTTGAAGGCAGACGGTACCATTGATGCGATCATCAAAAACTACATCGGAGATGATACCAAAGGACAGTCACCCTATGTTTCACCGGAGAACGTGGATCGTTCTGCCGGTACCCTCACCATGGCAACCAACGCAGCCTTCGAACCGTATGAATATGTGGAGGGAGATGTCATCGTAGGTATCGATGCAGACATCGCGCAGGCGATCTGCGACAAGCTCGGATATGAACTCGTCATTGAGGACATGGAATTTGACTCTATCATCAATGCCGTTCAGTCCGGAAAAGCAGACGTGGGTGTGGCAGGTATGACCGTCACAGAGGATCGTTTAAAGAACATCGATTTCTCGGATCCCTACACCACAGCCACACAGGTTATCATTGTCCGCAAAAAATAAGCATACATAGGAAGGTACTATTTTGAACACTTTCGCAGAAAAGCTCTACGACAATTTTATAAAAGAGGACCGTTACATGTACCTGGTCCGTGGCCTGGGATCAACGCTCGTCATCACCCTCTTTGCCGCCCTTTTGGGTATCATGATCGGTTTTCTCGTTGCGATCATCCGCTCTTCTTATGCCAAGACAGGCAGATTGAAGCCGTTAAATGCAATCTGCAATCTGTATCTGACGGTCATCCGCGGTACACCGGTTGTTGTGCAGCTCATGATCATGTACTATGTTGTCTTTGTATCCATGAACAACAAGGTATTCGTAGCGGTCATAGCATTCGGCATCAATTCGGGAGCATATGTCGCCGAGATCGTGCGGTCCGGTATCATGTCGATCGACCACGGACAGTTCGAGGCCGGACAGAGTCTCGGTTTCAGCTATCCGCAGACGATGTGGTACGTCATCATGCCACAGGCCTTTAAAAATGTCCTGCCGGCGCTTGCCAACGAATTTATCGTACTGCTCAAGGAAACCTCCGTGTGCGGTTATATCGGCCTTGTGGATCTGACCCGCGGCGGAGACTATATCCGAAGCCGTACATATGAAGCATTCCTTCCGCTCTTTGCGGTAGCACTGATCTATCTCTTCATCGTGCTGATCCTGACCGCTCTCGTGTCCAAATTGGAAAGGAGGCTTCGTACCAGTGAACGATAAAACCGTATTTGAAGTAAAAAATCTCTGTAAAAGTTTTGATTCGTTACCGGTTCTCAAAGGGATCGATGCGACGATCCAAAAGGGAGAGGTCGTGGTCATCATTGGGCCGTCCGGTTCAGGAAAATCCACCTTCCTTCGCTCTCTCAATCTGCTCGAGAAGCCGACCGACGGACAGATCATCTTTGAGGGACAAAACATCACAGACAAAAGTCTCAACATCAATACCTACCGTCAAAAGATCGGTATGGTGTTCCAGCACTTTAATCTGTTCCCGAACATGACGATCTTAAAGAACATGACGCTTGGTCCCATCAAGCTCAAAAATATGTCCAAGGAAGATGCCGAAAAAATGGCTATGGAATATCTGACCAGAGTCGGACTCAAGGACAAGGCAAACGCCTATCCGGGGCAGCTCTCAGGCGGTCAGAAGCAGCGTATCGCCATCGTGCGCGCACTGTGCATGCAGCCGGAGGTCATGCTGTTTGATGAGCCCACCTCTGCTCTCGACCCAGAGATGGTCGGCGAGGTTTTGGAAGTCATCAGCGATCTGGCAAAGCAGGGGATGACGATGCTGATCGTCACACATGAGATGGGCTTT
>JAGBQU010000109.1 GCA_017632755.1 Lachnospiraceae bacterium | reverse complement strand
ACTTTTAACAAATCTGAATATGACGGATGTATCATTTCATTCTCCTTTCCATAACTCCTGCAACTGCTTTCTGATCTCACAGATCTTGTTTTCATTGCGCGATGCTTCTCTGTGAACGCATTGCACAATTCCGTGAAGTTCCTCCACGCATGTATCTAAATCGTCATTGATAACGATATAGTCGTATTTTTCAATGTCGCGGGCCTCCTCGGACGCACGCGTCATACGCTTTTTGATGACTTCCTCTGTCTCCGTTCCTCTGGACACAAGACGCCGGTACAGCTCCTGTGCGTTCGGTGGCATGATGAACAAAAGTACGGAATCGGGGAACAGTTCCTTCACCTTAAGGGCGCCCTGTATCTCGATCTCCAGGATGACATCCTTTCCCTTTGCCAGCTGCTCCTCCACATACTCGCGGGGTGTGCCGTAGTAATTGTCGCAGTATTTCGCGTACTCGATCACCTTGTTATCCCGGATCCTCTGCTCAAAGGTCTCCGTATCCACAAAGAAATATTCCCGGCCGTTTCGCTCTCCCTCCCGCGGCGCGCGCGTTGTCATGGATATGCTCAGCGCATACGAATCATATTTCTCAAGAAGCTTTTTCATGACCGTGCCCTTGCCTGCTCCGGAAAATCCCGAAACAACCAAAAGCGCCCCTTTGCCGTCAGACATAAGCTCTACCTCCCATTGTACACACCATGCTACTCGATATTCTGAATCTGCTCACGCACCTTTTCAATCTCAGTCTTTAACTCGATCGCATGGTTCGAGATATCCAGACAGTTTGCCTTTGACAGGATCGTATTTGCTTCACGGTTCATCTCCTGCGCGATAAAGTCAAGTTTCCTTCCGACGCCGGTGCCTTCGCCGAGCGTCTGCTTTGTGGACTCGATATGGCTCCTGAGTCTTACCGTCTCCTCGTCCACGCAGATCTTATCCGCATAGATGGTCACTTCTGTCAGGATACGGTTCTCGTCTATCTGCGAAGATCCCAGAAGTTCTTTGATCTTATCCTCCAGTTTGGCCTTATATTCGTCGATCACCTGCGGAGAACGTTCCTCGATGTAATCCACATGTGTGAGCATACCGTCCAGCTTTTCGATCAGATCCCGTCTGAGAGTCTCTCCCTCGGCGATACGTGTCTCGACAAAGCCTTCCGCCGCCTGTCTGAGTGCCTTTTCCAGCAGCGCCCAGAGCTGCTTCTCATCGATGGACTGATCCTCCATCGTGAACACTTCCGGATACTTGGAAAGTGTAGAGGTACGGATATCATTCTCCAGTCCGAACTGCTCTGCGATCTGCTTCAGATACGTATAATACTTGGCTGCGACATCCGGATTATATTTGATACTCACATTCTCCTCGGAATAATCCTCGTAGGAGACAAAGACATCCACTTTTCCTCTCTGCATATACTCTTTTAAGAGATTGCGGATGGATGTTTCAAAGAAACTGAATTTCTTCGGCATCTTGATATTGACATCCAGAAACCTGTGATTCACGGATTTGAGTTCCACCGTAAACTTGCGGTTATCCTCTGTCACCTCGGCTCTTCCGAAGCCGGTCATACTTTTTATCATACTCTTCCTCCGGTGGCAGAATCATTGTACGCATATATTGCCACACACTCCATATTATTATAGACGATGAAAACAATGCAGTCAAGTTCTATCAGTCATCCACACGCTCGATCCGGCTGATATTGCTGTCGATCACAAGGGAATAATTGGTATAATAGACAACAAAACCCGGTTTGGCACCGTTTGGCTTTTTTACATGCTTCTTCTCGATATAATCCACTTCCACCTTATCCTGATCGCGTCCCTTGGAGTAATGTGCCGCCAGTCTGCCTGCCTCCTCAAAGGTGGAATCCGGCATCTCGCGCCCGCCACATTTGACGATCACATGAGAACCCGGAATGCCCTTTGCATGAAACCACCAGTCGTTTCCCTGGGCGAATTGGAAGGTAAGTTCCTCATTCTGGAAGTTATTCTTGCCGACATAGATATGGAATCCATCCGAGCTGATGTAATGGAACGGTCTGCTCGTGATCTTCTGTTTCTTTGCATTTCCTTTGCGTCTGATATAACCGCTCTCTACCAGTTCCTCCTTGATCTGTACCAGATCCTCCTCCATCTGGGCGATATCGAGCGCCGTCATAACAGATTCGAGATGCTCCACCTCCGCCTTGGTCGCCTCCGTCAGCTGGGTGAGTGCCTCGTATGTGCGCTTGAGCTTTCCATATTTATCAAAGAACTTTTTGGCATTCTCCATCGCCGTCAGGTCGGGATCGAGCGGGATCTGCATGGGTTCTCCCGTATAATAATTGTCAACGGTGGCGCTTTTTGCACCTTCCGGTATGCTGTATCCGTATGTGTGCAGCAGCTCGCCGTATATCTTATATTTTTCTCTCTTTTCCGTATCCTTCAGCTGCCTCATCTGCAGATCAAATTTTTTGACATTTCTCTCGAGTGCAGTCTGCACGATCCTGCGAAGATCCGAGGACTTCTGGCGGATCCGCGTCACCGCGCTCCTTTGCGCATAGTATTGATAAAGCACCTCCGACATACTGTCAAACTCCCGCACCTCTTTCTCCTGGTAGACGGCAAAGACAAGCGCGCCAAACTCCAGTGGGATCTGCTTATCATAGACGATATTTGGGGTGAACTCTCCCCGGATGACCTTTCCCATATAGTCTTCAAACGCTCTTTGCAGCGCACCCATCTGCGACGCATCCAGACTTAGGATCGGCAGATCCGCATCCACGCCCGCACGCACACAGATCTCCTGCGAGACGATCGGCGATATCCCCGTAAAATTCATGTAGAGACTTTTGGCTGCAGGCAATGCCTTGGAAGAGACGATGCTTGCGAATTGTTCGGGCGATCGCTCCGGCAAAAGTGCATCCTGTTTGTCCATCGTCTGTGGGATAAAATAGGCCCGCCCGGGCAACACCTCACGCACGCTGCTGACCATGCCCGATATGTGTTTGATGCTGTCAATGATCATGTTCTGATCGTTGATAAAGATGATATTGCTGTGTTTTCCCATCATCTCCACGGCAATCGTCTTGTGACAGATATCGCCCATCTCATCCAGATGCTCAATCTCAAAATTGATGATACGCTCCAGCCCCGGCTGGGTGATCGCCGTGATCCTTCCGTTCTGAATGTGCTTCCTGAGCAGCATGCAGAAATTGGGGGCTGTGAGCGGGCTCTTTTTATTCTCCTTTGTCAGATAGACCAGTGGTAAGGATGCATCCGCGCTAAGCAAAAGGCGATGCTGCACCTTATCCCTGTTGATCGTAAAAAGCAGCTCATCTCTCTCGGGCTGTGCGATCTTGCCGATCCTTCCCCCGAGCAGATGCTCCTTCAGTTCCTTTACCAGGCATGCGATTGTGATCCCGTCAAATGCCATGTATGCTCCTTCCCTGCAGGCGTATCTTTCCCGGCACACCCGCGCAATAAGAACAAGAGCAGTCGCCTGCTCTTGCCCACATGTTCTGTATCCTTTTATAAAATTACCAATCCGCTATCCGATCAGCCAGTCGTACATCTCCTGATACTTTCTGGCCGATGTCTCCCATGAAAAATCAGTAGCCATTCCGCGATCGATCATCTTATTCCATTCTCTTCTTCTCTGATAATAAATATATTTTGCATAGCGTATGGTTGCAAGCATCTCATGCGCATTGTAGTTGCAGAAACTGAAACCGGTTCCCGTGCTTTCAAATTCATTGTAAGGCTCCACCGTATCCTTGAGACCGCCCGTCTCACGAACGATGGGAACCGTTCCGTAGCGGAGTGCCATCAGCTGGCTGAGCCCGCAAGGTTCAAACAGGGAAGGCATCAGGAAGGCATCGCTTGATGCGTATATCTTATGCGACAATGCTTCCGAGTAGTAAATATTGGCAGAAACCTTGCTGTTGTATTTCCAGTCAAAGTGACGGAACATGTTCTCGTAACGTTCCTCGCCTGTTCCAAGCACCACAAACTGGATCTCTTCCTGACAGAGTTCATCCATAATATAGGCGATCAGATCAAGTCCTTTTTGATCTGTCAGTCGCGAAACAAGTCCGATCATAAATGCCTTGTCATTCTGCTCCAGTCCGAGCTCTGCCTGAAGCGCTCTCTTATTCTTGATCTTCTCTTTTCTGAAATTAACGGCATTGTAATTCGTATTGATATAGGCATCCGTCTCGGGATTAAACTCCTGATAGTCGATACCATTTACAATACCTCTGAGCGCATTGCTTCTTGCCGCCAGAAGGCCGTTGAGCCCTTCTCCGTAAAAATCTGTTTTGATCTCCTGCGCATATGTATCGGAAACGGTCGTGATCGCATCCGCATAGACAATACCGCCCTTTAACAGATTGGCATCCTTATACGCCTCGAGCTTATCCGGAGTAAAGAAGTATTCCGGCAACCCTGTGATCTCACGAACGGTCTTCACATCCCATCTTCCCTGGAATTTGAGATTGTGGATCGTCATGACAGACTTCATATCCCTAAAGAACTCTCCGTCATGAAAACGTTCCTTGAGATAGACAGGAATCAATCCGGTCTGCCAGTCATGGCAGTGAATGATATCCGGCCGGAATCCCAAAAGCGGCAGTGCAGAAAGTGCTGCCTTACAAAAGAAACTGAACTTTATGATCTCATCGAGCACATTGTCGCTGTAGATCCGAAATCCGCTGAACATAGACTCATTATCAATAAAGTAATAGGTCACGCCGTCGACCTCAGCCTCCAGCACACCGACATATTGACTCTGCCAGTAAAAATCGAGATAAAAATGAGTGCGATACTTCATCTGTTCCTTCAATTCCTGTCTGATACAGGTATAATTCGGAAGCATCACCCGCACATCGAAATATCTTTTATCTAAACATTTGGGCAGGGAACCCACAACATCCGCAAGTCCTCCGGTCTTGATAAACGGTACACCTTCAGAAGCAACAAAAAGAATTTTCTTCATCTGACAAATCCTCCCAATACCGATATATATGATTATACTACAAATCATACTATATTGAAAGTCCTTTTTCATCTGCCATCCGTCTGCCGATGTGTCCGTTTTCCTAGTACATCGGTCGCAAAATAAGTGGACTAATGCGAAGAATGCTTGCCTGAGAATGCAGTTTCAAAAACGTAGGCGTAGCGGGCTACGCTGAGGCTTTTGGAACTGTGCTATCAGGTTAAGCAGGCAAGCATTCGGTCCAGTTATTTAAGAATCGATGTACTAGCTGTCCGCCCCCGCTCAGACTCTGTACAAAAGCCGGATCTTATCTGCGATCAGCGCAATGAATTCCGAGTTGGTAGGCTTTCCCTTTCCCGTGTTGATCGTGTAGCCAAAAAGTGCATCCAGCGTTTCCATCTTCCCTCTGCTCCATGCCACCTCTATCGCATGGCGGATCGCTCTCTCCACCCTGCTCGGTGTCGTCTGGAATTTCTTTGCAATGGTAGGATAAAGGATCTTGGTGATCGAATTGAGCATCTCCATATCCTCCACGGACATCATGATCGCCTCCCGGAGATACTGGTATCCCTTGATGTGCGCGGGTACACCGATCTCGTGGATCATGTCGGTCACATCCTTCTCCAGATCCTTGGAACTGCCGAGGGACTGTTTGCGCTCTGCGGAAAGCTTCGCAGGCTGTTCATACGTCACGGTTTCCCTCGAGGGAACAGTAATCATGATCTGAAACTCCTTATCCTTCTCAATTAAGTCTGTTAAGAGTCTAAGCATTCTCTCGTTATCTTTCGTCGTTGTCACATGTAGCTGTTCCATATTCTCTCCTTTGCTGTCAAAATATTTTGACTCGACTTCCTTTTCGATACCTTTTGCTGCATTAAGGATTATACCGAACACTTTTGGGCATGACAACCGATATTTATCGCATAATAACGCTGTTTTCGCCATATCAAAAAGCATATCTTTTCGACATATTGTTCCGGTATCTGTCTCCGCTTTCTTATTAAAATGTGTCCGATCTTGCTGAAACAGCAACTATATCTTGTGCTTCGCGGGATTTGTCGACAGTCTCTTTTTTTGCATTCCGTAAAATACTTTTTTTGTATTTTTTTACAACAATAAGTTGTCGATTCCTACACTTTTGTGTAAAAAAACTTTTTGCTCCACGCACTGTGATCCCGCTATCCCGTCAGACCAAGATGCAGCATATTCTCCGCAAAGATCCCATAGCCTCTGGTCGGATCATTGATCAGAACATGCGTCACGGCTCCCACCATTTTTCCGTTCTGCAGGATAGGTGCACCGCTCATCCCCTGCACGATCCCGCCTGTCATGCCAAGAAGCTTTTCATCGGTGATCTCCAAAACGATCCCTCTGTTATCATCCTCACTGTCATAGTGCAGCCTTGTGATCCTCACATCATACAGTCCGCTTTT
>JAGBQU010000012.1 GCA_017632755.1 Lachnospiraceae bacterium | reverse complement strand
GATGAATGATGTAATGCCCTCCGCTGAGCATCTTATAACGACTCCAGACATCCGAGATAACATAGCCTCTCCAGTGTCCCACGTGCAGACCGTTTCCTGACGGGTACGGGAACATGTCCAGACAGTAATATTTGGGCTTTTTCCCATCATTGACATTGACAGGATTTTCCTCCCACTCTTTTCTCCATTTTTGCTCAATCTCACGATGATTGTATGGTTCTGCCATTGTATTATCCTCCTACGGCATGATATATTTGTTTTCCGCCTTTGACAGCCACGTGACTTGTCCCGGGCAGATTTTTTGCACTAGGAATAATTTTATACTTTGAGCACGGGATTGTCAAGGTTTGCGGGCTGTGTATCGACAGAACACCGAATGATAACCGTGCAAAAAAATAAGACCACGGGCAGTACTCGCTGCCCATGGTCCACGCAATCCACTATTCTATGCATTTTCTGGCATATCAGTCAACATCCTGATCTTCTGCAACCTTAGCTGCTCTCGCCTTGACTTCTGCCTCCTGTACATCGCTCGGCGCCTGCTCGTAGCGAACAAATTCATACGCATACTCGCCTGCTCCGCCTGTCATGGAACGAAGCTGTGTACAGTAGCCGTGCAGACTCATCATCGGGATCTCCGCCTCAACGACCTGCTTGCCGTCCGGAGCGGGATTCATACCCAGAACGCGTCCGCGGCGCTTGTTGAGATCGCCCATGATATCTCCCGTAAACTCATCCGGCACCGTCACCTTCAAAGAAGCGATCGGCTCAAGCAGAACCGGACCTGCCTTCATAAAGCCATCTTTGAACGCCTGTATAGCCGCTTTTTTGAATGCAAGCTCTGAGGAATCAACCGCATGATACGATCCATCATAGAGGATGCCTTTCACGCCCACAACCGGATAAGCTGCCAAGGGTCCGCGTTTTACGCTCTCCTGCATACCTTTTTCTACCGCAGGGAAAAAGTTCTTGGGAACTGCACCACCAACGACTTCCTGTTCAAACACATATGCACTCTCCGTATCGCCTGACGGTTCAAAACGCATTTTAACATGTCCGTACTGACCATGTCCGCCGGACTGCTTTTTATACTTAGCCTCCACATCGGATTTCTTTTTGATCGTTTCACGGAAGGCGATCTTCGGCTTGGTCAGTTCCACCTCAACCTTATATTCGTTGAGAAGTCTGCTGCAGGCGATCTCAAGATGCTGATCACCCATTCCGTAAAGGAGCATTTGTCCGTTCTCCACGTCGTTGATCGATTTGAGTGTCAGATCCTCATGCATCATCTTCTGCAGTGCTTGTGCAGCCTTATCGATATCAGCTTTATTCTTAACCTTGTATCTCATATATGTGTACGGAGTTGAGATCTCGCTCTTACCGTATTGGATGGTGGTAGCTTTGGTAGAGAGGGTGTTGCCAGTTCTTGCGGCTGTCAGTTTAGCCAGTGCACCGATATCACCTGCATGAAGCTCGGGAACCTCGATCGGCTTGTTGCCCTGCAGCACATAGATCTTGCCGACCTTCTCCTCCACATCCTTATCTTTGTTATAGATCAGGTCATCAGGCTTAAGCACGCCGGAGCAAACCTTGATGAGGGAGTACTTTCCGATAAAGGGATCCACGATCGTCTTGAATATGTACGCCGATTTTGCCTTTGAAAAATCATAGTTTGCTTCAAAAATCTCGTTTGTCTTTAGGTTAACACCTGCGATCTCACGGTTTTCGGGACTCGGCATATACTTCACGATGTCGTCAAGCAGCGTGTAGATACCCTGACAAAGGATGTTGGATCCCATGGAGATGGGAACGATGCTTCCGTCGTTGATGTTCGTACGGAGAGCTGCACGGATCTCAGCTTCAGAAAATGTATCGCCGTTAAAATAACGCTCCATCATCTCCTCGCTCGTCTCAGCAACCGCCTCCATCAGAGTGTCACGACAGATCTCCAGATTGGCTTTGTTATATTCCGGAACCTCACATTCCCTGACTTCCTTTCCTACCCATCGGTTACCGGTCTGTGTGATGACATTGACATATCCGACAAACTTCTCATTCTCACGGATCGGGAGATGGAACGGTGCGATCTTCTTGCCGTAAAGTGCGGTCAGATCCTCCACAACCTGTCTGTAGGATGCGTCGTCCACATCCATGTCCGTTACAAAGAACATACGAGGAAGTTTATTCTTCTCACAGATCTCCCATGCCTTCTTGGTTCCGACTTCAACGCCTGCCTTGCCGCTGACAACAATGATCGCGGCATCTGCTGCAGACACAGCTTCCTCTACCTCTCCTACAAAATCGAAGTATCCCGGTGTATCGAGTATATTGATCTTTACGCCTTCCCACTCGATCGGAACAACTGATGTGCTGATCGAAAACTGGCGTTTTTGTTCTTCTTTTCCGAAATCGCTGACCGTGTTTTTGTCAGCCACCTTACCCATACGTGAAATAAGTCCGCCCAGATAGGCCATCGCCTCTGTCAGACTCGTCTTGCCACAGCCTCCGTGGCCAAGCAACACAATGTTGCGAATTTTGTCCGTTGTGTAAACGTTCATACTACACCCTCCGTCATGATTATTTCAGCAATCGCTGTAGTTTTTGCGCTAATTGTGTATGCAATTCATACAGTTTATCATTCAATTAGTGCCCCATGAGAACATTTTACTAAATGTTTGATGGTTTTACAATGTTTTTTTGTAATTTTTGTTTGGAAATTTCGCAAAAGTTGACATATCCTCGGTTTCCGATTAAGATTGATACAATAAAAGAAAGTTGCAGTTTGATCCACATGAACGGGAATCATCTGCAACCGGCAAGGAGCTATGATGAAGAAAATAACCTGTGGTTTTATCGGCCTTGGGTTGATCGGTGGATCGATCGCCAAGGCTTTAAAAAAGAAAGAGCCGACTATCTGCACAATGGCATACGACATTCGGAGCGATGCGCTCAGAGCAGCGCATGCGGACGGCATCATCGATCGGTATTTTGACATATTAAATGAGCAGACCGCCGCGGAGCTCGGAAACAGCGACGTTTTATTTTTTTGTGCCCCCGTCGGCAAAAACAACGAAAACCTGCAGCTGATCAGCCGCCATATCGACAGCCATTGTATTCTGACCGATGTAGGCAGCGTCAAGTCTACGATCTATGATACTATTACGCAGCTTGGCCTTTGCGAT
>JAGBQU010000108.1 GCA_017632755.1 Lachnospiraceae bacterium | reverse complement strand
TCTGGGCAAGCCCGAATGCTTTAGACTGGATTGCAACGGCACAGGCCACATGAAAGGCCACCCCGAGGCAGGAAGAAAGATCGCCGAAAGGGTGCTTACAGAGCTCAGGTACCCGCAGCGCTTTACCCGCGATGTCTGCACGCTCGTAGCACTGCATGATGTGTTTACTCCAAAGGAGAAGCCCGCGGTCCATAAGCTCCTTTGCATATGCGGCCCTGACCTGTACGGAAAGCTGACGGTACTTCAGGAAGCGGATATCATGGCTCATGCGGAGCCCGGACTTGCAAGACTTGCCAAACTCGGATATATGAAAGAGCTTGCGGGCGAACTTATGGAGAGCGGGGCCGTCTATGCCGTAAAAGACCTTGAAATATCCGGCGATGACATTATCGCGCTGGGGTGTCCCAAGGGCCCTGAAGTCGGAAAGATCCTTGATATCCTGTTCGAAAAATACGTGTCCGGCGAGATTGTGAACAGCAGGGAAAACCTGCTGAAAACCGCAAAGGATATAATTATTTAACACTTTTTTTATGCTTTGTTATCTGATACTTCTTCAAATGTGAATAAATGTGATTGAATATTGAAGCCGTGGTTTTTATAATGAACTCAGATGTGGATGTTTTATAAATTTCGAAAGAGAGAAGGTGTGATCATTATGCAGAAAACAAAAATGATTAACAAAAAGGGCTTTACGCTTTCAGAGCTCCTTATGGTTGTTGCCATCATCGTGATCCTGTCCGGTGCTACCATGATCGGTGTTGTTTCTTCGATCAACAAGACAAGGGAAAACGCGGCCAAGCTCGAAGAGAACAACGGTGATAATTTTGAGTCCGAGGCTATGGAGGCAGTTCTTACAGCTAAAGGCACGGCACCCTCCCATGTAGAAAACAAGGAGACTGTCGATACACCTACACCCGATCCGACAAAAGCACCTGATCCGACAAAGGCACCTGATCCGACCCAGGCGCCTGATCCGACAGCTGCTCCTACACAGGGTGCAACGCCCACACCTGAGCCTACAACTGCACCTACAACTCCTCCGGAGACAACAAAGCAGCAGGGTAGCGGTGGCCAGGCAGTATCCATAAGCGGCAACACCACACCTCGTGGATCAGCTCAGCAAGGCGTAATATCAATTGATCAGAATTCCGACGGTTCTACAACACTCAGCGTATTCCACTCACAGTGGCAGGACGGAGATATAAGAATCTGGAAGAATCCCGATGGTACATATGATGTACAGGGATTGAGAAATGCCGGAGATGTTCTCGGAAATGCGTTCAGTAAAAAAGGTGTCAGCTTTAATTGGGATCCGATAAATAATGGTGAGAGATTTAAGATGACACCCGCACAGGCAAATGCATTGGCTTCATTATACGGTTTCAAACTTAATTAGTGATACAGATCAGTTTCAAGGCCTCCGCATCAAGCGGAGGCTTTTTTATGCCTGCTTGATAAATAATCCGCATTATTGTCAGATACCGTACCTTCTTAACTTTCAGTTAATATTTTTGTTGAAATTTGTCTTCAATTTGGTGAAGAACTTCATAATTTTAAGACTTACAATGAAGTCAATATAAAGTGAATGCTTTATATAGATCACCCTTAAAAACGGCTGCTTCTCCTGAGGCAGTCGTTTTTAATTGTCTGTATTTCCGGTAAGGGATATCAATTGCCGTGGAGCTTGGTCTCAGCATCGAGCAGACGTCTGGTCGCAGGTGCTTTTGGACTGTTCAGCACGTCGTTTGTCAGGCCCGATTCACAGATCTTCCCGTTATCCATGACTATTACGCTCGGTGCGATCTGCCTGATTATATGAATGTTGTGAGTGACGAGCAGGAAGGATGTTCCGCGCTCGCGGTTGATGTCCGTAAGGAGCTTTAATATCTCTGCCGCGGAGCTTGCGTCCAGCGACGAGAACGGCTCGTCCGCGATTATCAGACCGGGGTTCATGATAAGGCACATCGCGATGGCGACTCTCTGGCGCTGGCCTCCTGAGAGCTGATG
>JAGBQU010000107.1 GCA_017632755.1 Lachnospiraceae bacterium | reverse complement strand
GGCAAAAGTCCCAGCCCCTCCTCACAGCCACCTTCTTCTGTGCGATCGGGATCTTCCACCTTTCTTCCCAGCATCTGATATCCTGCGCAGATTCCGATGATACAGGTCCCCTTAGCGGCTTTTGCGACAACTGCATCGGCAAGCCCGCTCTCCTTAAAGATCCTGAGATCCGCGATCGTATTTTTGGATCCCGGCAGGAGGATCAGATCGGGCTCACCCAAATGTGATCCCTCGGAGACATATCTTACCGATACACCGTCAACCTGTTCAAAGGGATCAAAGTCGGTAAAATTGGATATATGCTTCAGTTTTATGACTGCAACATCAAAATTCCTTACCGCAGTCTGTGATAACCGCTCGGACAGGGAGTCCTCATCATCGAGTCTGACATTTAGGAATGGGACAACCCCTACGACTCTGGTCCTTCCTCTCTCCTCGAGGATCCGGATCCCATCCTCAAAAAGGCGGGCATCTCCTCTGAATTTATTGACGATGACGCCCTGTACTCTGTCTCTCTCATCATCGCCAAACAGATCCAGGGTGCCCAGAAGCTGAGCAAATACGCCTCCCCTGTCGATATCTCCCACCAAAAGGACCGGTGCATCTATCATCTTTGCAAGCCCCATATTGACGATGTCATCTTTTTTCAGATTCATCTCAACCGGTGATCCCGCACCCTCGACCACGATGATATCGACCATCTCGGACAGCCTGTCATAAGCCTTTAGAATATCCCTTGCATACTCTTTTTTCCGCTCAAAATATGCGGATGCGCTCATATTGCCTAAAACCTTGCCGTTTACGATGATCTGTGATCCGGTGTCACTCGTTGGTTTAAGCAGGATCGGATTCATGCACGCCTGCGGCTCGGTCCTCGCACACTCCGCCTGCATGGCCTGTGCCCTGCCGATCTCAAGTCCCTCTTTGGTAATATAGGAATTGAGCGCCATATTCTGTGATTTAAAGGGTGCAACCTTATATCCGTCATCCGAAAAGATCCTGCAAAGTCCGGCTGCGATCACACTTTTTCCCGCATTGGACATGGTTCCCTGGATCATGATAACTTTCGCTTTCCCCCGCGGGACAAACGAACGGATCTGCGAAGTGCTTTTTATCCATGGCATTTTCCCAAGCAGCCCGGTATCCATATGCTCAATGTGGTAGAGGCTTCGGATAAAATCCTCCGTAAAGACTTCCCCCGGCGTCCCGATCCGCCTGACTTTTCCCTCCCCGAGTGCCACGACGGTATCGGAGATATTTTTGGCGATCTCCATCTCATGCAGCGACATCAGGATCGAAACCTTCTTCTCTTTGGCAAATGCCGATATCTTTTGGAGAAGATCGATCTTATGCCGGATATCCAGAAAAGAGGTTGGCTCATCCAGGATCAGGATCTCCGGCTCCTGACAGATCGCTCTGGCCAGCAGCACCCGCTGTTTCTGACCATCGCTGACATTTTGAAAAAGATCCTCTCCTATCTCTTCCACATCCGTCCATTCCATGGCCTCTTTGACGATCCGCTTATCCTCATTGGACAGGATCCCGAGTCTCCCTGTATAAGGATATCGTCCGATCTGAACCACTTCCCTGCAGGTCATGAGTTCCGGCCGTATCTTGTGGGTCATCACCACAGACAGCCGCTTTGCGATCTCCTCTGCCCTCAGCATGGATCTGTCGTCACCGTTTAAACAGACGATGCCCCCTCTTTCCTTCAGTTCTCCCGTAAGGGTTTTCAAAAGCGTAGTCTTTCCGCATCCGTTCGGACCGATCAGCGTAACGATGTTGCCGGGTTTTACTTCCAGACAGATATCCCGGATCAGATCCGATCTGTAGCCTATATTCAGTTGTTCTGTTTTGATTCCCTGCATGTCCGCCATATTTAGTTATCCCTATTTTTATCATTTCTCCGGATCATCATGACAATGACCACCGGCACAAGAAAAACCGCTGTAACGGAACTGATGCTGACTTCCGTGGGTGCGAAAAGGCATCTTTCGATCATATCACAAAAAAGCGTGATCGCAGCGCCGCCCAGAAAACTGGCCGGTATCATCACATGCGCCTCATCTGTTCCCAGACTAGTCCTGACAAGATGCGGGATGGCGATCCCGACAAAAGAGATCGGTCCTGCAAAGGCAGTCACGCAGGCAGCCAGAAGACTGGAGATAAGGATCAGCATAACCCGGAGCGATAAAATATTCACGCCGACACTTCCTGCATATGCCTCTCCTAAGCGGTACGCATTCATCGGCTTTAAGATCGCCACCGTCAGACACAGACTCACTGCCACGATCAAAGCAATGATGCGGATCTCTTCCCAGTTGATCCCCGAAAGACTTCCCATCGACCAGTTATGGAGATTTACGATATTGGAATCATCCGCAAAAGTCACCACAAAATCCGTTATCGCAGAACAGATATATCCGATCATGATCCCGCACACCACAAGGATACTCATACTCTTGACCCTGACTGAAAGCATCAGGACAAACAGCATCGCTATCATGGCTCCGGTAAATGCGGACAGAACCATCATATGCAATCCGATCTCTTTTCCTCTTGACAAAAAGAATATCATGGCAAACGCCACCGACAGTTTCGCTCCCGAGGAAATACCAAGGACAAACGGTCCGACGATCGGATTTGCAAAAAACGTCTGCAGGAGATATCCCGAGAGGGCTAGCGCACCTCCCAGCAAAAAGGCTGCGACCGTCCTTGGAAACCTGATCCCCCAAACAATGCTTCTGTGCGTGGGATCCACCGACTCTCCCACAAGGATCCGAAGGATCTCTGTGCCCGGTACATGTAAGCTTCCCACGATGATATTGCTCCAGATCAGAAGAGCGATCAAAAGGAGTATGAAACTGAAAAATACACCGTATCGTCTTTTTTTCATTGTCTCTATTCCAACTTGTTTAAATATGTGTAATTTCCGTCTACACCGTTCAAAACATCCTGCAGATCCTTCATAAAATCTGCCATCCCGGTCATCTGCTGAAAAAGATTTCTCTCGCAACAGTAAACGCGCGATTCCCTTACCGCTTTGAAATCCGCAAAAAGGACATTCTTCCCGATCAGTTCCCGGATCGAAGAGATCTCCCCGCCGATCGTACTGTTGTAAAGGATGATGTCGGCCTGCGATGCCTCCACATAGAAATCTTCCATCTGCATATTCATCGTAGAGAGGGCATTGTCGCTTTCTCCGGTATTCCCGGGAACATAATTTCCGCCGGACAATTCGATCATTTTTGTGATATAATCCCCCGACTTTCTGACGTTGATCAGACCATTTGCCGTCACATAAAAAAATGCAACCGTCTTTCCCGAATCGGGTCTTTCTTCCATGAGCGGCTCTATGATCGCAAGCTGTTTGTCAAAATACTGCTCCGCCTCTGCTTCTGCGTCAAACAGGACACCGTATAGCTTGATCCATTCCAGCCTGCCGAGCGGATGCTCCTCATAGCTGGATGTCTCAACCAGAACCGGGATCCCAAGCTCTTCGAGTTTTGCTTTTACGGCAGGTTCATGGTAGATCATCGTGTTCTCGATCGCCAGATCACAGCCGCTTTCCAAAAGCAGCTCGTAATCGGGAGCCCTGTATTTTCCGGCATAGATAAGACGCCCGCTTTCCATCGCATCCCTTGCAGCCTTGATATACCAATCCTTTTCCCCTGCTGCGGAAAGCCTTATTCGGTCAAGTGCCCCACATGTACATATCAGATCCATTGCAGAGGTAGATACCAGATACGTCCTGTCAAGAGGCCTTTGTAAGATCACAACCTCCTTTGGAAGCCCTCTGGGAACCTCTTTGTTCTCCGGAACGATGAGATAATCCCCGGAGTTTTGAATGGAAATATAATCATAATCACCGTATTTTTCGATCGTAAATCCTCTGGCATATTTCAGCTTACAGGTTTCCGATAAGGAAAGTCCGGCATCTTCGAGCGACTGGTGCACAGCTGCTTTTTTCTCTGTAGCGCTCTTCTTTGCCGCGGTATCCGCTGTCTCTTTATCTGCTGTCACCTTATTGGCGTCGGTCTTATCCTCTTTCTGCAAGACCTCTTCTCC
The DNA here is from genome assembly GCA_017632755.1 of Lachnospiraceae bacterium. Next base: position 254 of record JAGBQU010000107.1, on the reverse strand, counting down.
CCAGGTAATGACGTACTCGATCTCGTGTGGTGTGCTCATGGCCACCGTATCACCGATCACCGTCAGCGGCTCAGTGAGCGTATCGATCTTAACCGTAAAGGTGGATTCTCCGCCTTTGTTTTCATTTTCGTATCTGACGCCATTCACTATCATATAATCATAGTTCTTACTGCTCCATACCAGCTTGGCTGTCAGTTCCCCTCCTATATCCGTCACTTCAACGGGAGATTGGATGTATGCCTTTCCGGTCCCGC
>JAGBQU010000106.1 GCA_017632755.1 Lachnospiraceae bacterium | reverse complement strand
GGTAAAATTTGAGACATTGCTTCCGATGGCTAAGAAATATGGTGCGATGTTCATTCTGCTGCCCCTTTCCGATGAAGGACTCCCAAAGGATCTGGAGGAGAAAAAAAGGATCATTCACACGATCATGGACCGTGCGCTCGAGCTCGGAATGCATAAGGAGGACATCGTTGTGGACGGTCTTGTCGCAACCGTTGGTGCCAACAAAAATGCAGCGCTGGAAACCCTTGAGACGATCGCTTACTGTAAGAGCCTCGGACTTGCAACCATCTGCGGGCTTTCCAATATATCATTCGGGCTGCCGGAACGCATCTATGTCAATACGGCATTTCTGACGATGGCGATCGCGAACGGTCTGACGATGGCGATCGCAAATCCGTCCCAGCAGCTTTTGGTCAATGCTGCATATGCATCGGATCTGTTGCTGAATAAACCGGAAGCTGATGTGCGGTATATAGAACTGATGAATCTCAGAAAAGAGCGCGGTGAGACACTTGCGGTGGTAAATGCATCAGCCGCAGGCGAAGCGGGTATTGCCCATGCTGCATCCAATATGGCGGCAGTGGCAGAGGATACAGATGACAGACATGCATTGAAGCAGGCTGTGCTTAAGGGAAGAAAAGACGGGATCGCCATGATCACCGGAAAACTTGTGGAATCCGGAGAAAAGCCGAAAGAGATTCTGGATCAGATCCTGCTTCCGGCCATTGGGGAGGTCGGAGAGCTGTTTGACAAAGGGAAATATTTCCTGCCCCAGCTCATTGCAAGTGCTGAGGCGATGAAAAATTCCATCGAATTTTTGGAGCCCTTGCTTATGAAGGAGCAGACAGGGGAAGATATGCCGACGGTCGTCATTGCGACTGTGGAGGGAGACATCCATGATATCGGTAAGAACCTTGTCGCGCTGATGCTCAAAAACTACGGTTTTCGCGTGATCGATCTGGGAAAGGATGTCAAACGCGAAGACATTATCGCGGCCGCAAAGGAGCATAATGCAAGTATTATTGCACTTTCCGCACTTATGACGACGACCATGCAGCAGATGAAACGTGTGATAGAACTCAAGAAGCAGGAAAAACTGCAGGCCAAGGTTATCATCGGCGGTGCGGTGATCACGCAGGAGTATGCGGATGAGATCGGTGCGGACGGCTATTCCAAGGATGCACAGGAGGCTGTGAAACTGACCAGGCGACTGTTAAATATGGAAGAAAAATAAGTTGTCGATCAGACAGCAGGAAAGCATACAGATCAAATAAAATACTATGGAAAAGACATTGGAATGGATCAGAAGGGAGCATATAGAATGATTGGTGCAGAGGCAATGGTCAAATGTTTGGAGGCAGAAGGGATTACGGCAGTTTTCGGTTATCCGGGAGTTGCGATCTGCCCTTTTTACAACAGTATTCTGGAGTCGGATATCGAAAGTATCCTCGTCAGAACGGAGCAGAGTGCGGCGCATGCGGCAAGCGGGCTGGCGAGAGTGACAGGTAAGATCGGTGTCTGCGCTGTTACATCGGGACCAGGTGCAACCAATCTGATCACCGGTATCGCGACTGCTTTTGCGGACAGCATCCCCATGATCTGCATCACCGGACAGGTCAGCAGTGATCTGATCGGATCGGATGTTTTCCAGGAGGCAGATATCACCGGGGCGGTGGAGAGTTTTGTCAAATACAGCTATCTGGTCAGAAATGCCGATGATATCCCGCGGATATTTAAGGAGGCTTTTCATATTGCCACCACCGGGCGGAAAGGTCCTGTGCTCATCGATGTGCCGATCGATGTGCAGAATGCAACCCTGAAAAAATTCAATTATCCGGATGAAGTGTCCCTTCGCACATATAAGCCGACGGTCATCGGCAATGCGGGGCAGATCAAAAAGGTGATCTGGGCCCTCGAGAAAGCAAATCGACCGATCATCTGTGCGGGCGGCGGTGTCCTTTTGTCCGATGCGGAGAGGGAGCTTTGCATGTTTGCGGAGAAATATCAGATCCCGGTCGTGACCACGATGATGGGGATCGGTGCCTTGCCTACACATCATCCGCTTTACTTTGGCATGGTGGGCAACAATGGAAAGCCCTTTGCG
>JAGBQU010000105.1 GCA_017632755.1 Lachnospiraceae bacterium | reverse complement strand
TTGACCGTCACTTCGTTTGAGTAGCTGACCAGACCCACATAATGATCGGAGCTGATAAAAGAGGTTGTCTTGATGAGGGATTCTTTCAGGTTGTTTAAGGGCTCTCCGTCCATGGAGCCGGATACATCTGCCACAAAGACAGCAATGATGGGTTTTCCGCCGTTTTTGTTCTGTTTCCAGACCTTCTGAGCAGCGAGGTAATCGGCGCCGTTCATCCCCGTATCCTGTGCCTTGTAATCCTCATCCTGGTTGAATCCTTTATCCGTTGCCAGTTTCTGGCTCTTTTCATTCAGACAATAATCCGTAAACAGCTTTGCCGCCTGCTTCTCCTCCTCCGAATCCCACTCGAAGGTGTAAACAGGGTGATCATGCCGGATGCCTGCCGGAACATAAACATAGTTTTTCAGCTCCGGTGTGTTGACATAGGCCTGCTTTTCCATGACCATCGCGTTGATGACTCCCTTTGCCGCCTGATTGCGGAGAACAGCCGTGGTATATGCCACCGGCGGGGAGGTCTTCTGATATTCAAGCAGCTTACCTGTTGCGGTTTCCGAGAGCGGATCGCTCTCATCAAAAGCCTTGAGCATAGCCGTGAGAATATTCAGCCCTGTGCTGGATGTATAGGGATTGGTGTATGCAAATTTGATATCTCCCGCATTTGATGCCTCAAGCACATTTTTCACCGTGACATCCCCGTACTTGGACGTAAAGGTTTCGTACACATCCTTCTTGATCAGAATACCCGCCGTGTTTCCAGCGATCCGGTCCTCGATCTTGTCGATGCCTACGCCCGATGCGCTCAGCATCTCTCCCCAGGCAAAATTACTCGGGATAAACATCTGCGGCCGGTATCCGCCGGAGTTGATATATGTCACAGCCTCACCGGATGTGATCTTACGAACGGAAACAGATACACTCTTGTCTCCCACCTTCATTTTTTCGTTGTTAAAGTTCTTTGCAACCACATTGAGCCAGTCATCCGGCGAGTCGGCACTCATTTCCGTCGCTGCCGCGATCTCCAGATTGATCTGCCCGTTTCCCTCCACCATGATCGGGAAGGTGTCAATATCCGCCAGCATGTCCGCCTCGGAAATTTCATCCTCATAAATATACATGGCAGGATTGGTCACCTCGGTGACATCCACTTTCTTGAGAAGCGCAGACAGTTCCGTCTGTGCATCCTCCTTGGACAGATATTGAGCTCCCTCATCCCTGACTATTCCACATCCGGTCTGACCCGCCAGCAGGCTGACTGCCGCAAGGAGTGCGATCACTTTCTTTTTCATTTCATTCTCCCTTCTTATCCTTGGTTTTTTCTATTCATTAATGGAATCCAGTATTGTTTTCTTGTAAATTTCCAGCATGGATACATCATTTTCACTGTCACCCTGTTGATTGAGAAAATCGGTGAGTGCAAAGATGAATTCCTGCGTCTGTCTGAGCTGATCGTGATTCTTTTCATGGCAGTCATCCAGCTTCGTGTGGAGCATATCCACATCCTCCGGAAGCTTCGGATCCGCCACATCCATATAGTTCAAAACCTTGCGCACGTTTTTGCAGATATACTGTTCGACACGGTCAAGCACATCCTCCGTATCATAGAGAAGATCCGCTCCATTATTTTTTAAAAGGCGCGAAAGCCGTTCCTGATAGTCATCCATCTGCTCCAGCTGCGCGATACATTTGGAGATGGGATCACTCAGAGCACTCCAATCGTTGTTTTTATGCTCCGTAAGAAGCTTTTGCATATGCGCATTGTCGAGTTTATCTTTGACGGAGAGCTTAGGCGCTTTTGCTTCCTGCTCGAGCATCTCCTGCTCCCGCTTCCTGGATGCGATCATGGCTCTCTCGCTTCCGGCAAGCCGGATACCTGTCACCCCGGCTCCCACTCCGGATAATAATACGGCGCCGATCATCACT
>JAGBQU010000104.1 GCA_017632755.1 Lachnospiraceae bacterium | reverse complement strand
CGATGAATGGATCGAGAGCTTTGACGGAAAGGTGAAAAAGCTGGTCCTGATCGGGCAGACCAGAGAGAAGATCGCCGAGTGTGCCAAGCGGCACGGCTTTACGGATTATGTGTTCGCCGACAGCTTTGAGGAAGCGATGGATATCTGTATTGCCGGAGCGGTAGCAGGAGACTGTGTTTTGTTATCGCCGGCTTGCGCGAGCTGGGGTATGTTTACGGATTATGAACAGAGAGGACATCGATTCAAAGAGATCGTGCACTCCATAGAGACAGATGCAATCGAAGAAAAATGAGGTGTTTAGATAGTGAGAAGAAAAGTGAGAGGAAAACGGGAAGAGTATTTCTTTGATTATACTTTGCTATTTATCGTTTTATTTCTCTTGATGTTCGGACTTGTCATGTTATATTCGGTCAGCTCCTATGAGGCTGCCGTGCAAAAAAATGATTCGGCCTTTTATTTAAAAAAGCAGCTGTTTGCAACCCTTCTTGGCATTGCCGGAATGTTTTTTGTCGCCCGGATCAACTACCATGTCTGGGAGGCGCTCGCGGTGCCGGGATATATTGTTTCCGTGATCGCCATCGTCCTGGTAAAATCCCCTTTGGGAAGGACGATCAACAATGCTTCGCGGTGGATCTATATCGGTCCGATCAGTATCCAGCCGGCAGAGATCGCAAAGCTGGCCATGATCCTGTTTTTGGCGGTGATGGTCTGCAAAATGGGCAAGAGTATCCGGACGGTAAAGGGGTTTATTCTTGTGCTCTTGATGCCGGTTCCCATTGCGCTTTTGATCTGGCAACTCACAAATAATCTCAGCAGTGCGATCATCGTCATGGGGATTGCCGTCCTCATGCTTTTTGTGGCTACGCCGGATTACAAAAAGTATATCATCCTCGGACTCTGCGGTGTGGCGGGAGCCACGGGTGTGGTCTGGCTGATCACCAAGATGGCGGAATCGCAGACGGATGTGGTGGGAGGATTCCGCGGAGAGCGTATCCTCGCATGGCTTGATCCGCAAAAATATGCATCCGGCAAAGGATTTCAGACCTTGCAGGCACTCTATGCGATCGGCTCCGGAGGTCTTTTGGGAAAGGGGCTTGGCAGAAGTATGCAAAAGCTCGGATTCCTGCCGGAAGCACAAAATGATATGATCTTTTCCATTATCTGCGAGGAACTCGGATTGTTTGGGGCATTTGCGATCATCATATTGTTTGTGATCCTTTTGTGGCGCTTTATGGTTATTGCCAACAATGCCACGGATCTGTTTGGAGCCCTTCTTGTGGTCGGGGTCCTGGCGCATATTGCCATTCAGGTGATCCTGAATATTGCCGTTGTCACAAATTCCATACCGAACACCGGTATCTCACTCCCGTTCATCAGCTATGGCGGAACTTCGGTACTTTTTTTGCTTGCCGAGATCGGACTCGTCCTTAGTGTGTCGAGGGGAATCCGGTTAAAGGACATCGGCTGACGGATGAAATTGCAGTTGTACAATGTATGAATGAGTCACCCCTGCATAGTATAAACTAGATTTGGTTTTTCCTGTCTAATACTATCGGGAAGGTGAACTATGGATTGTATCAAAATAACCGGTCCGAATCATCTCTGCGGAGAAGTGGACATTCAAGGTTCCAAAAATGCAGCGCTTCCGCTCCTTGCGGCAACGGTCATGCTTCCGGGCGTTTCCGTGGTACATAACTGTCCAAGGATCGCGGATATCTACTATATGATAAGGATTTTGGAACACCTCGGATGTAGGGTGCATTGGGAGGAAAACTCACTGGTGATCGATGCATCCGATATCTGTAATACGCAGCTGCCGCCGGAGTACGTCAAAGCCATGCGGTGTGCGATCGTTCTGATAGGACCGATGCTGGCGCGAAAGGGAGAGATCAGTCTGCCTTATCCGGGTGGATGCGTGATAGGGAAAAGACCCATTGACCTTCACAGAAAAGCACTTGCGCAGCTTGGTGCACATTTTGAGGAGAGAGCGGATCTGATCCGTGTCACCGTGCAGCAGCTGAAAGGAAGCCGGATACATATGAATTTTCCCAGTGTGGGCGCGACGCAGAATGCCATTCTGGCAGCTGTTACCGCGAAGGGGAAGACTGCGATAACGGGCGGAGCGTGTGAGCCGGAGGTGATACAGCTTGCAGAGTATCTCCGTAAGGCAGGCGCACAGATACAGGTGACGGAGAGAGGAGGCTATGAAATCGAAGGGGTGGAGAGACTCCATGCGGTCGAGGCCACGGTGCCCTCTGACAGGATCGTTGCCGGAACGTATCTGCTCGCTACGGCAGCAACCCATGGACACATTACACTTTCAAAGGCACCGACAGGGGAATTGACAAAGGTGATAGGGCTGCTGACAAAGGCAGGAGCCGAATGCAGATTGACAAAAGACACGATCGAGCTGGATGCGGGAGGCGGCCTGCGGCCGGTTCCCTATGTGGAAACGCAGGTCTATCCGGGATTCCCGACAGATCTGCAGTCTCCGCTACTCGCAACGCTTGCCCTCGCAGAGGGGGTCAGCTGCATCAGGGAAAAGATTTTTGAGAACCGTTTTGAAGTGGTGAAGCAGCTTCGGCGCATGGGAGCAGATATACAGGTGCAGGATGATCTTGCGGTGATCTGTGGTGTCAAATATCTGAGAGGATGTCCGCTAAAAGCCGGCGATCTCCGTTCGGGCGCTGCCCTGGTGATCGCAGGACTGTGCGGAGAGGGTGTGACAACGATCGAGGAGTGTCACTATATCGAGCGTGGTTATGAAGACATATGCCGGGATATCCGATGCCTCGGCGGTGATATAAAAAGGCAGTGCAGCGCATAAGCTGCGCAGGTCTTGTACGGAGGACGTATAATCCGAATGGACGAAAACAGGATGATCTTTACGAAAAAAAGAATTATCGTTCTTATGCTTGCCCTGCTCGCATTGATCCTTGCGGGGGGCGTGGG
>JAGBQU010000011.1 GCA_017632755.1 Lachnospiraceae bacterium | reverse complement strand
GACCTGTGCCGGAAGACGCGTTGGGTGGCGGTGGCAAAAACACTTGTGCAAAAGCGCAGAGGAGTGTTAGACTGTTTCTATGACAATATAGAAAGCAAACGAGGGATTTGCATGAAAACAGAGATCCTGTATGAAGATAAAGATTTGTTCGTGTGCTATAAGCCCGCCGGACTGCCCACGCAGACAAGGCAGATCGGTCAGATGGATGTGGAGAGCGAGCTGAGAAACTATGTGAAGGGTGCTCCTCTTTATATCGTTCACAGACTCGATCAGCCGGTGGAGGGAATTCTGGCCTTTGCGAGGACAAAGTCAGGCGCAGCTGCGCTGACAAAACAGCTTGGCAGCGACGAGATGAACAAAAGCTATCTGGCACTCGTATACGGAGAAACGGACGAGGAAGGAGTACTGGAGGATTACCTTTGCAAGGAGGCCAAAGGCAATCTGTCAAAGGTGGTCAGTGACAAGGAGCCGAATGCCAGATTCGCACAGCTTTCCTATGAAACGCTTGCCAAAAAGAAACTGGCGGATATGCAGCGCAACGTGGATCCCGCTTGTTCCGACGATGTGCTCTCGCTTGTTCATATCCGGTTAAAGACCGGCCGTCACCATCAGATACGCGTGCAGTTTGCCAATGCCGGGCATCCGCTGCTTGCGGATAAGAAGTATGCCGATCCCGTCACCTTGCAGATCTCTGCGGCACTGGGCATACAAAATATCGCGCTCTGTGCGCACAGACTGCATTTCGTTCATCCCGTAACCAAGCAAAAGATGGCATTTGAGGTTACGCCAAAAGGACATGCGTTTGAGCTTTTGGATACGGGGGGAGTGGTTCAAAAAACGAATGATTGCAACAACATATAAATAGAGGCTATAAGGAGGGGTAAAAGTGCTCACAGATGACATGGAATGGCTTACAAAGAGGGCGCTGTGGGAGATGCAAAATCTTATGAAATGTATTCCGGACGAACTTTGGGATAACAGATACGACGGGATCCCCATGTGGAAATTTGTGTATCACACCTTGTATTCCATGGACCGATGGTATATCAATCCGGCTGATCCGGATTATCGGGATCCGGATTTTCACGTCAAAGGTCTGAACGACCTCAATATTATCCCCGAGGCGGAGCGCATTGACAGAGAGCAGATGGAGAACTATTTTCATACCATTGAGGGTAAGATCACCGATTACCTCAAAGAGTTAAAGGATGAGGAGCTTAGCGTGAATCCGGAAGGCTGTGAACTGAGCAGAATGTGTCTGATCATGGGACAGATTCGTCACTGGCATCGCCACATGGGCGTGATCTACGGATTTCTCATTCAGGATACCGGCAAATGGCCGTATGTGCTCAATATGTATGGAAAATATCCGGATGAGCCCATGCCGAATTTTTTTGGCTAAAACTTCCGTAATGCTTTAGCGTTCGCAAAGCAGAAGAGGTGGAAAACATTGCCTGCTACCGGATCAAGGAGCATAACATAATCTATTTTGTGCTTACCCATACTATAACGAGGTGACAAACTATAAACAGTCAAGCACTTTTTGACGATTTTTTTATTCAGTATAAAAGTGCATGACAAATAAACCATCTGAATACACCGTATTTCAGATGGTGCAGTAGAAATAGTTATTTATGTCAGCGAAGTGAGGT
>JAGBQU010000103.1 GCA_017632755.1 Lachnospiraceae bacterium | reverse complement strand
TCACACCAAAATGAGCGATATGGATGGTGTCTCCGAGGCAAAAGCGATCGTAAAGCGCGCATATCAGTGGGGACATCCTGCGATCGCCATCACGGATCATGGTGTGGCACAGGCATTTCCGGATGCATTTCACGCATGGCAGGATCTGTGGAAGGCAGAAAAGTCCAGAAGAAAGGACGCGGGAGATGAAAACCCTGACAGACAGGATTTCTTTAAGATCATATACGGGGTGGAAGGATATCTTGTGGATGATCTAAAGGAGATCGCCGTGGGCGCATCCGATCAGGACTTCGACTCTGACTTTGTGGTTTTTGACCTGGAGACAACCGGTTTTTCACCGGTCAAAAACCGCATCATCGAGATCGGTGCGGTCAAGATCAAAGGTGGAAGGGTGGCAGAGAAATTCTCGACCTTTGTAAATCCGGGTGAGCCGATCCCCTTCCGGATCACACAGCTCACATCCATCAAGGACGAGGATGTGGCGGGGGCGGAGACGATCGACGTCATTCTCCCACGGTTTTTGGAATTTTGTGAGGGTTGTGTGCTCGTGGCACACAATGCCGTTTTTGATATGAGTTTCATCATGGAAAACTGCAGACGTCTCGGTTATGAGAGGTCTTTTACCTATGTCGACACGGTGGGGATCGCCCGCGTTCTTTTGCCGAATCAGGCAAAGCATACGCTCGATGCGGTGGCAAAGACTTTGGGTGTCTCTTTGGAGAATCATCACCGCGCCGTGGATGATGCCGGTGCGACCGCAGAGATCTTTGTCAAGTTTATCCCCATGCTGCTGAAAGAGGGGATCACAAAGATCGCCAATCTGAACGGTCTGGTGGCAGCTTCCGAGGAAGCGATCCGCAAGATGCCGTCCTACCATGTCATCATTCTGGCTAAAAATGATGTTGGCAGGGTGAATATGTACCGGCTCATCAGTGAGTCACATCTGCATTATTTTAACAAAAGACCAAAGATCCCAAAGAGCCTGATCTTAAAATACAGGGAGGGTCTGATCATCGGAAGTGCCTGTGAGGCGGGGGAATTATACCGTGCCATTTTAGATGAGCGCTCCGATACGGAGATCTCCCGCATCGTCAGCTTTTATGATTATCTGGAGATACAGCCGCTTGGGAATAATAAATTTATGATCGAATCCGAGAAGAGCAGGGTGGAGTCCATGGAGGATCTGATGGAGATCAACCGCTATATCTGCAAACTCGGGGAACAGTTCAACAAGCCCGTATGTGCCACCTGCGATGTGCATTTTCTCGATCCGGAGGATGAGATCTACCGCAGGATCATTATGGCTGGAAAAGGCTTTAGTGATGCAGATGATCAGGCACCACTCTATCTGCGAACGACGGAGGAGATGCTTGCGGAATTTGCATACCTTGGCAGCGATAAGGCAAAGGAGGTTGTGATCACCAACACGAACCTGATCGCAGACAGCATTGAATCGATCGATCCGGTCCGACCGGATAAGTGCCCGCCGGTCATCGAAAATTCGGATCAGACACTGACGGAGATCTGCTATAACAGGGCACATGAGATCTATGGGGAAGAACTTCCGAAGATCGTGGAGGAGCGTCTGGAAAAAGAACTGCATTCGATCATCACGAACGGGTTTGCCGTGATGTACATCATCGCACAGAAACTGGTGTGGAAATCCGTGGAGGACGGCTACTTGGTCGGCTCCCGTGGATCGGTGGGATCCTCCTTTGTGGCGACGATGGCGGGGATCACGGAGGTCAACCCGCTCAGTCCGCACTATTATTGCAGCGAGTGTCATTATTATGATTTCGATTCGGAGGATGTCAAGGCGTATGTCGGACGTGCAGGCTGTGATATGCCGGACAAGAAGTGCCCGAATTGCGGAGCTGACCTCAAAAAGGAGGGGTTTGATATCCCGTTTGAAACATTTTTGGGTTTCAAAGGACATAAAGAGCCGGATATCGATCTGAACTTCTCCGGTGAGTACCAGAGTAAGGCGCACAAATATACCGAGGTTATTTTCGGTGCCGGGCAGACCTTCCGCGCGGGTACCATTGCAACACTGGCGGATAAGACCGCCTTCGGATATGTCAAAAATTATTTTGAGGAGAGAGGGCAGGAAAAGCGCACCTGTGAGATCAACCGTATCGTGAGCGGCTGTACGGGTGTCAGGCGTTCCACAGGACAACATCCGGGTGGTATCATCGTGCTTCCGCTCGGTGAGGATATCAATTCCTTCACACCGATCCAGCATCCGGCCAATGATATGACGACAGACATTGTCACGACCCACTTTGATTACCACTCGATTGACCACAATCTGCTCAAACTCGATATTCTCGGGCACGATGATCCGACGATGATCCGCATGCTGGAGGATATCACGGGCATACACGCGGTGGAGATCCCACTCGATGACCAGGGCGTGATGTCCCTGTTTAAGAGCACGGAGGCGCTCGGGGTCACACCAGAGCAGCTCGATGGCTGCAAACTGGGATGTCTGGGCATTCCGGAGTTCGGAACCGATTTTGCGATGCAGATGCTGATCGATACGAAGCCGACTGCTTTTTCGGATCTGGTTCGTATTGCAGGACTATCACACGGAACGGACGTGTGGCTCGGCAATGCCCAGGTGCTGATCGAAGAGGGAAAGGCAACGATTTCCACCGCAATCTGTACCAGAGATGATATCATGACATATCTGATCAATATGGGTGTCGAGGATTCGCTTTCCTTCACGATCATGGAGAGTGTCCGAAAGGGCAAGGGTCTCAAGGATGAGTGGATCACGGCAATGAAAAATGCCAATGTACCGGACTGGTACATCTGGTCATGCAAAAAGATCAAGTATATGTTCCCGAAGGCGCATGCCGCCGCGTATGTAATGATGGCATGGCGCATCGCATATTGCAAGATCTACTATCCGCTGGCTTACTATGCTGCGTATTTCAGTATCCGTGCGACGGCTTTTTCCTATGAGATCATGTGTCAGGGAAAAGAGCATCTCGAAGCAGTGATGGCCGATTACAAAAAGCGCAAGGATACGCTTTCCAACAAGGAGCAGGATACGCTTAAGGACATGCGCATCGTGCAGGAAATGTATGCGAGAGGATTTGAGTTTTTAAAGATCGATCTGTTTCAGTCCCATTCGCGCCTGTTTCAGGTTGTGGACGGGAAGCTGCTGCCTTCCTTCTCCAGCATCGATGGTGTGGGTGAGACCGCTGCCGAGGGTATCATGGAGGCTGCAAAGGCAGGACCGTATTTGTCCAAGGATGATTTCCGGCAGCGCACAAAGGCGTCCAAAACCGTGGTGGAGTTGATGGACTCGCTGGATCTGCTTGGAGATCTGCCGGAGTCGAATCAGATCAGTCTTTTCGATTTTGTGTGATTGATGAGGCAGGCAGCAGCCGCGATCCGACACTGCAGGCGGTCATTGAAAAAAAGAGCCGTCAGGTGATACAAATAAGCAAAGAGCAGGAGAGAAAGAAAATGAAACATAAGTTTGTGGCTACAATCGCCCTCGCATTGCTGATCGCATTCTTTACAGGGTGCGGAAAGGATGAGGAGGCTACGCCGGATGAGACGGTACAAATGACGGTGACAGAGGAACCTGCGGAGGCGGAAGTGACGCAACAGGCGCCCGATGTAGAGATTGACTTTGTATCGAAAGAGGATGCCAAAGAGGATGTAAATGCCGCCGGGGACACTGTGGGAACACAAAACGATGTCACGGATCATGAGGAGGTGGCTTCGCAGGAGACGGCGGGAGAGGATGCTGCGTCGGATCCGGAGAAGACAGAGGATTCCGATGCACCGGATACAGATGATATGGATGCCGCAGAGGATGGGCAGACGCAGTCCGAACAGCCCTTTGAGGAGCAGGAAACCGGGAGCGCACAGCCCGAGGAACTTGCGGGCACACAGCCTGTTTCCGATGGGTCAGGCAGGCTGGTGGTGATCGATGCGGGGCATCAGTCCAAGGGAAACAATGAAAAGGAACCCATAGGCCCGGGGTCCTCCACGATGAAAGCCAAGGTGACGGGTGGTACCACCGGAAGGACAACGGGACTGACAGAATATCAGCTCAACCTGGATGTCAGCTTAAAACTGCAGGCGGAGCTGGAGAGCAGAGGGTACCGCGTTGTCATGGTGAGGACGACCAACGATGTAAATATCAGCAACAGTGAGAGGGCGGCTGTTGCCAACGAAGCGGGAGCGGATGCGTTTATCCGCATTCACGCAAACGGCTCGGAGGATTCCTCCGTCAATGGCGCAATGACGATCTGTCAGACGGCATCCAATCCCTACAATGCCTCCCTCTACAGCAAGAGCAAGGCACTTTCCACAAGTGTTCTGGATGGTCTTGTCGCAGCCACAGGCTGTAAGCGGCAGTATGTCTGGGAGACAGACACGATGAGCGGCATCAACTGGTGTCAGGTGCCGGTGACCATCGTCGAGATGGGATACATGACCAACCCCACCGAGGATTCCAACATGGCTACACCGGAATATCAAAGTAAGCTGGCAAAAGGGATCGCAGACGGCGTAGATGCTTATTTTGCGGGCAATTAGTCAGACGTTGCGCCAGGAGTATGAAGTAAAAGAAAACGGAGGAGTATCATATGGCAGACAACAGACCCAGAAGCAGACAAAAGAACGTGACTTCGGGCGGCGGAAATGTATATCGGAGAGGAAGCGGCCTGGGAACAGGCCCCGTGGGCTCGCCGAACGGATACAGCGGAAAGAACAACCGGGGCGGAGGCGGAAGGCGTGCAGCAGGAGGCAGACTGAGTCTTCCTGTGGTGATCCTTCTCGTGGCGGCATATCTGCTTTTCGGAAGGGGTGATTTAGGCGGATCCTTTCAAAATGCAACGAGCGATAACGGATCCTCCCAGCACGCGGTGGGCAGCAGCGCACAGGATTTTTCCGGCGCATCGAACGGCAGCTATCGTGTGAACACCTCTGTGGCTGAGGGATCCAGACCAAAGCGTACCATCATAAAAGGCGATGGCTAGTATACAGTTACCATCATGGT
>JAGBQU010000102.1 GCA_017632755.1 Lachnospiraceae bacterium | reverse complement strand
TACCTTCTCATCACAGGACGGAGCGACAAGTTCCCAGCTCAGCTACAAAGTCAGTAAGCAGATCGTCTATACTGCGGAGGAAGTGCTCTCTCTGGATCTCAGCGCATCACAGCGCACCTCCTATATCGACCGCATTCACTTTTATGTCCGCAAAACAGCTCATTTCAGTGAATATCTCCTCCTTGCAGCCACGTTTGCATTTCCGCTCTACGTCTACCGGATCCGCGGGATCTGGCTCTGGATCCTGGCAGGTACCTTCTGCGTGGGCTTTGCCTTTCTGGATGAGTACCATCAGTCCTTTGTGGTTGGTCGTGCCTCCTCAAGGCGCGATGTCCTCATCGACAGCTGCGGGGCATTCCTCGGCATCCTGATCGCACAGATTACTTGCTTTATCGGACGAAAAACCATCTTCCGGCCTCTGTCCATTCGCCACTAGACCCCCTTCCTGCCTGCTCGTGCATGCACGGCGGCTGAATCGCGGCTCGTTGCCTTCTCCGCTCGCACTTCGTGCTCGCTGATGGGCTCTCGCCCCCTTCCTGCCTGCTCGTGCATGCACGGCGGCCGGAACGCGGCTCGTTGCCTACACAAAAAACCGGGTCAAGGGTTATGATATGATTCCCCTGCCCGGTTTCTTTTTTTGTTATTTTCGTTTCTTCTTTTCTTACTGCGCACCGCAAAGCAGGAGCATGATATCATTGCTTCGCGCTACAAATTTCGCCATCGCATCCGGCGATAACGGTGCATTTTGAAGAAGTGCGAGATCATAGAGCTGCTCGCAGAAAGTATTCACATTCTCGTCGCCCTGATGATCGATGACATATTCCACCAGCGGATGATTTGCATTCAATACGAGCGTCTCTCCACTCTCACCGCCAAACATGCCCATATCCATGCCAGGCATCGCATACATTTTCATCCTATCCTGCATACGCCTGCTCTCCTCAGAGATCGTGATCATCGAGGATATCTTCTTATTCTTGAGCTTCTCCACCTTGACGGTAAGCTTGTCCTTCTTTAATGCTTTCTGAAAGATCTCTGCGATCGCTTCCGTCTTTTCATCCAGTTCCTTTTGCACCTTCTTGGTTGTCTTGCTCTTAAAGGAGTCCGTCAGATCTGCATCGATACGGCTGAAGCGGATTCCCTGATTCTTTGCCTCAAGTTGGGAGATAAAAGGCTGATCGATATTGTCCTTTAAGATGACAGCCTCCATCTTGGCCTGACGGAACATGGAAATGTACTGGCTCTGCTGCTGTTCATCCGTCACGTAGTAGATGACTTTCTCCTTCTTCTCCTCATCGGCTTCGGTTTCCGCAGGATCCTCGACAACCTCGGCCTCCACCTTATTGCCATCCTCATCTTCAGCCTGCTCGGAGTCGATCGGCTTTACCTCCAGGCATTCCGGCAGAGTCAGATATTGTCCGTCCAGATTCTTAAACAGGATATAATCCGTCATCTTTTCGCAGAATTTATCGTCCTTTAAGCATCCGAACTTGATGAACGGGCTGATATCATCCCAGTATTTTTCATATTCCTCTTTCTCTGTCTTGCACATTCCGGCAAGTTTATCCGCCACTTTCTTGGAGATATAATCGGAGATCTTCTTTACAAAGCCGTCGTTTTGCAGTGCCGATCTCGAAACATTGAGCGGCAGATCCGGGCAATCGATCACGCCCTTAAGCAGCATCAAAAACTCCGGGATCACCTCTTTGATATTATCCGCAATGAATACCTGATTGTTGTAGAGCTTGATCACTCCCTCGATGGACTCATACTCCATATTGATCTTCGGGAAATAGAGGATTCCCTTGAGATTAAACGGATAATCCATATTCAGATGGATCCAGAAAAGAGGCTCCTTGTAATCCTGGAATACTTTTCTGTAGAAATCGAGATAGTCCTCCTTCGAGCATTCGTTGGGATGTTTTGCCCAGAGCGGAGTGGTCTCGTTGAGCAGCTCCGGACGTTTTCTGATCTTTAACTTCTCCACCTTGACGGTTTCCTCTTGTCCCTCACCGTCCTTAGCAGGTACCTTTTTATCCTCCGTAAAGCTCTCGATGACCTCATCATCCTCCAGCTTTTCCTCCGGAAGGATCGTCTGTGTCTCTGTCGTATTTGCCTTGCTCAGGTAGATCTCGGTCGGCATAAAGGAGCAGTACTTTTTAATGACCTCACGTGCCTTGTACTCATTGCAGAATTCCAGACACTCCTCACTCAAAAACAGCGTGATCGTCGTGCCAACCTCTGCTTTATTCCCTTCATTCATATCAAATTCCGTTCCGCCGTCGCATTCCCAGTGAACCGCTTTGGCATCAGCCTTGTAGGAAAGCGTATCGATATGCACCTCATCCGCCACCATAAAAGCCGAATAAAAACCGAGTCCGAAATGTCCGATGATCTGATCCTCGTTCGTCTTATCCTTATACTTTTCGATAAAATCGGTTGCTCCGGAAAAAGCGATCTGGTTGATATACTCATCCACTTCCTCCATCGTCATTCCGATACCGTTATCCCGAAAAGTCAGGGTTTTCTTTTCCGGATCCGCGATCACATCGATGCGGGGTCTGTAATCCTCTGCAAGTGAATATTCCCCCATCATATCCAGCTTCTTGAGCTTAGTGATCGCATCACAACCGTTCGAGATCAGTTCCCGATAAAAAATGTCGTGATCCGAATAGAGCCATTTTTTGATGATCGGAAAAATATTATCGCTGTTGATCGATAAATTGCCATGCTTGTTTGCCATTTTCAAAACTTCCTTTCTGTTTGCACTTCTCAATTAACACAAGTGTAATACCCGCATTTTTAAAAGTCAAGATAAAATTAGCACTCATTTCATATGAGTGCTAACAAAGCTCTGCAAATGCTGAAAAAACGGTATTTACAGAATTCTTAAATTTTCATAAAACGGTCTTAGAACGATTCAAACAGATCGTTGTAGATCTGAAAGAAGCTGCTCGTTTTCACGGATTCGTCAGACGGAAGCTCCACACTGTCCCAGAGCTCGGTATTCAGGTTCCGCAAAAGAGTTGTGACAAAGCTGTCATACACCTGGTTAAATGCCTCTTTTTTACGCTTCTCAACGATCTTCTGCTTGTTTGCATCCGTCTCCTTACGATCAAAGGTGGAAATACATTTGATGATATAATAACCGTATTCGGTCTCCACCACATCGCTTATCTCATCTGTTCCCAGATTAAATGCCGCATCCTCAAAAACCGGTTC
>JAGBQU010000101.1 GCA_017632755.1 Lachnospiraceae bacterium | reverse complement strand
GGACTGGACCAGAATGGGATTTCCACCTCCGATGATCCGATCCCCTATTTTAATTACCTTGGTATGATCTCTGTACATTCTCTCTTTCCTCTCTCTCACGCGCAACTGCCATCTGTCATCCGAACAGTCTGGACAGGTCGTTAAAGAACACAAACACCATCAGCATCATCAAAAGCACAAAGCCCGCAAAGTGAACCATGCCTTCCTTCTCCGGCGAGACAGGCTTTCTGCGCACCGCCTCAAGGAAAAGAAAGATCAGTCTTCCTCCGTCGAGCGCGGGAAGCGGTAACAGATTGATAACGCCAAGATTGGCACTCAGCAGGATTGCAAAATTCAACATATTTAACCAGATATAGTAGATCCCATCGGGTTTGGATTCGGTGTAGATCTCGTTTACCACCTGTGCCATTCCGACCGGTCCGGAAATATCATTTCTTCCCACCTGCCCGGTGACCAGCATCTTCAGGCTCTTGAGCGCATAGTTGATCCAATAGCGGACTTCATAGGCACTGTAACGGATCGTTCCAAGCAGGCCCTGCTTCTCATTTTTTCCTCCGATAAATCCCATATAATACCGGTCTGCCTGCTCATTGTAGATGGGACTGATCACCGTCTCATACCGCTGTCCATCCCGCTCATACACAAGCGGGATATCCTCTCCCTTGTTCAGCATGGACACAAGGCTGACTTCTCGGTAGAGATGGATCTTCTTGCCTTCGAGCGAAACAATGATATCTCCCGGTAGCATACCGGCTTTCTGTGCCGCTCCATCCTCCACAAGCTCCATAACAACGGGAATATCTGTTCCGTAACTGCCCACGATCATCATGGAAAACAGAAAAGCAAGAATAAAGTTAAAAAACGGGCCTGCCACGATCGTAGCGATCCTCGCGCCAACACCGGCATCCGGAAATGCGCTTCCTTTTTTCCCCAGATCGGTGTTTTGTACAAATCCACTATCCGCCGCAGATGTATTCTCCGCTCCCTTTTTTTCCTGCAGAGCCCCCATCCGATCAAGCACCTGCTCGGAAACGGGTCTGTCCCCCTGTGCCACACCGCTGGCAAGACCATCCTCTCCCTCAAAGACACAGGCTCCGCCGATCGGGAACATACGAACCGAATACAGGGTATCTCCTCTCTGAACGGAAGCGATCTTCGGCCCCATTCCTAACGTAAACTCCAAAACCTTAATGCCGTTTAACTTGGCAATGATCATATGTCCGAATTCATGGGCAATGACCACGATATAGAAAATAACAAAAAATAAAATGATTCCCATCTTACCACCTGCTCTCAATCAATTCATAACACGCTGCTTCCGCCTCAAGGATCTGCTCAACCGTCGGATTCTCGATCCTGCGGTGCTCCTGCATGGCAAATTCAATTATCTGTGGTATCTCAAGGAACGATATTTTATGGTTCAAAAACAGACTCACCGCCTTCTCGTTTGCCGCATTGTATACGGTAGGTACACTTCCGCCTGTGCAAAAGGCCTCATAGGCAAGGTGCAGTCCCCGGAACGTATCCGTATCCGGCTCCTCAAAGGTCATCTGTCCGAGCTTATAAAAATCAAGACGCTCCGGGCGCACATACAAACGATCCGGATAAAACAGCGCATACTGGATCGGCAGTTTCATATCCGGGAGTCCGAGTTGTGCGATCACGGCACCATCCTCATATTCTACCATAGAATGTATGATGCTCTGGGGATGTACTACCACTTTTATCTGATCAGGGCGGGCATCAAACAACCAGCCGGCCTCCATCACCTCGAGTCCCTTGTTGACCATGGTGGCAGAATCGATCGTGATCTTGCGCCCCATTGACCAATTCGGATGCTTAAGCGCATCCTCCACATGGACATGCTCCAATTCTTCTTTGGTCCGTCCCCGGAAGGGGCCGCCGGACGCCGTGAGCAGGATCGTTTTCATCTGCTCCTTTTTTTGTCCCTGCAGAGATTGAAAGATCGCACTGTGCTCGCTGTCCACCGGCAGAAGGGAAACGCCCTTTTCCCTGATCAGCGGCATGATGAGATGCCCTGCCGTGACAAGTGTCTCCTTGTTGGCAAGAGCGATATCTTTTCCCGCCTCAATGGCTGCGATCGTAGGTCTGATACCGATCATGCCAACGATCGCCGTGACAACCATATCGATGCTTTGCAGGGTACTGATCGAAAGCAGTCCCTCCATGCCACTCAGGACCTGCACATCCAGATCGGCAACTCTGGTCTTAAGATCCTCCGCCGCATCCTGCGACCACATAACCGCATATTCGGGCAGAAACTCTCGGATCTGCTCCTCCATTTTGGAGACATTGCTCCCTGCTGCCAGCGCAATGATCTTTACTTTTTCCGGATACGCGCGTGCGATCTGAAGTGTCTGCGTTCCGATCGAGCCTGTTGAGCCCAAAAGTGTAACCTTTCTCATTTTTGTTCCTCACTTTGCATTGTTAAGCATTTATTCCCACTACATGAAAAGCAGGGCGAGATAATAGATGATCGGTGCCGTAAAAATAACGCTGTCAAACCGATCCAGTATTCCGCCGTGCCCGGGTATCAGCTTCCCATAGTCCTTGATCTTATAATTCCGTTTTACCGCAGAAGCTGCAAGATCCCCGATCTGGGAGATCAAACCGCCAACACCGGCGATCAGCGGATAAAAATAGAGTGCGTTTTCCTCTATCATACCCATTTTCTTTAAAATCAAGCCATAGACAAATCCGAGAAGTGCAGCCCCCACGATTCCGCCGATACCGCCTTCCACGGACTTTTTCGGGCTGAGTTTCGGAGCCATCTTATGTTTACCGATGAGCATCCCAACCACATAGGCGGAGGTATCGCACATCCATGAGCTGATAAAGATCAGCCAGACCAGATATACTCCCTGCTCCAGACATCTTGTCCGATAGATGTAGGAGAGCATCATCGGAGCGTACACAAACGAAAAGACCGTCGCCATGATCTGCTCTGCCTTGTATTTCGGAAAAGTCAGCACATACACGACCAGTATGGCAATTACAACGGCCGTCACGCAAAGCATCGGGATCTGGGTGCTCACTTGCTCCGGAAGCAGTTTTCGTCCATCCGCCAATGCCAGCAGGAAATAGTATGCGACAATGCCGGCTACGCCGACTAGAAAAAGTGCGCCTGTAGCGCCTTTCCCCTTCTCGTCTGTCTCACCCAGCGTCCCGGTGCCCCGCATCATCTCATAAAAGCCGACGACGGAGATAAAGACGCCAAGGGCGAGCAGAATATCTCCTCCCAGCACCAGTCCGACAGCCAGTATGACCAAAAGGCATATGCCGCTTATCAATCGTTTTACAAACATGCTATTCCTCCTTCACCAGTCCAAACCGGCGATCTCTGTGATTATACGCCTCCACGGCTTTTTGCAACTCTTCCTTGTCAAAATCGGGCCATGGCACATCCGTAAAATAAAACTCCGTATAGGCAAGCTGCCAGGTCAGGAAATTGGATATCCGCTGTTCCCCGCTTGTCCGGATAAGCAGATCCGGCTCCGGCAAACCGGCCGTATCCAGATAGGTGGCAAACATTTCCTCACGGATGGAATCCACATCCACCAGACCATCTTTCACATTCTGTGCCAGTGCGCGGATCGCACGGATGATCTCATCCCTGCTTCCGTAATTGAGCGCAATGGTAAAATGAAGTCCCGTGTTATCCTTGGTTGCTTCCTCAAGTTCACGGATCCGTTCCCGGATATCCTCATCCAGCCTTCGCTTGTCGCCGATCACCCGCACGCACATATTGTTTTTTTCAGCCGTCTTAAGGCAGCTCTTCATATAATTGCGAAGCAGCTTCATGAGGGCGTCCACTTCATCCTGCGGTCTGTTCCAATTCTCTGTGGAAAATGCATACACAGTCAGATATCCTATCCCCATCCGAT
Organism: Lachnospiraceae bacterium; assembly: GCA_017632755.1. The sequence goes on along the minus strand of JAGBQU010000101.1, from coordinate 3,450 downwards.
ACGCTTCCTCACAGATCACTTCCACATTCTTTGCTCCCTGCACATGCCCGTAATTACGGGGCATGCCCTTGCTCTTTGCCCATCTTCCGTTTCCGTCCAGAATGATCGCCACATGTGTCGGCATCTTCATAGCACTCTTCCTTTCTACATGCGAAAAGGGAACAGGATAACCTCTGTCTGTTCCCTCAAGTCTTTTATACTGTCATGATCTCTGATGCTTTCTCTTCGGCAAGCTTGTCAATCTCTTTCACAAACTTGTCCGTCATCTTTTGGAGCGACTCCTCCAGCTGCTTGATCTCGTCTTCCGATACATCGGATTTGGCAAGCTTCTTAAAGCTGTCATTGCCGTCCCTGCGGATATTGCGGATCGCCACCTTGCTCTCCTCCGCTTTTTTCTTGACTTCCTTTACCAGATCTTTTCTGCGTTCCTCTGTAAGTTCGGGGAACACCAGACGGATCACAGTTCCGTCATTGGAAGGGGTGATCCCGACATCCGATGCGAGGATCGCTTTTTCGATATCCTTGATCAGATTTTTCTCCCACGGTGCGATCTGGATCATCCGCGCTTCGGGAACACTGATATTTCCCACCTGCTGGATCGGCGTCGGTGTTCCGTAATAATCCACCTTGATCTTGTCAAGCACATGGGGATTGGCACGTCCTGCACGGATCGTTGCGTAATCCGCCTCCAGAAAATCGAATGCCTTCTTCATCTTATCATCATATTGCTGTAATCTTTCATCCATTGCGATACCCTCCTTAAACTCATTACGGCATTATACCGTTACCTTCGTTCCGCTAAACTTTCCATTTACAGTGTTTACAATGCTGTTTTCCTCATTTAACCCAAATACCCACATCGGCATTTTGTTATCCCTTGCAAGTATGGATGCCGTCATGTCCACGACCTGGAGATTTTTTGCGATCACCTCATCGATGCTGACCGAGTCATACTTTTTCGCCTCAGGATTATTTCTGGGATCGTCATCGTAGACGCCATCCACCGCCTTGGCGAGCAAAATGACATCGGCTTCCACCTCGATCGCACGAAGCACAACTCCCGTATCGGTGGAAAAATAAGGAGGTCCGGTTCCTCCCGCAAAAAAAACGACCATTCCCTTTGCAAAGTATTTGTTGGCGCGATCCTTGGAGAAGAGCTTGGTGAAGCTTCCACACGCAAACGGAGTCAGAATATTGGTCATCATTCCTACCGAGCGGAAGATCTCCGAGACATAGATACAATTCATGACCGTTGCGAGCATACCGATCTGGTCTGCCTTGGTTCGATCAATGTTTTCACTGGTCCTCCCTCTCCAGAAGTTACCTCCACCGATCACGATCCCGACCTGAACGCCGTCATCCACCAGCTGTTTTACCTGAAGTGCGACCTTTCTGACGGTTTCCTCGTCAAACCCGGTCTTTTTTTCGCCGGCGAGGGCTTCCCCGCTCAGCTTAAGCATCAGTCTCTTCATCGCATTTCCCTCCATCAGTCTTTATATTCCTCAAAGAATGCAGACGGGCTGACATCCGCATAGCACTGCGAGCACATACCCTCGATGACCGCACCGTTGTTGATCTGCACGGATTTTGATTTGATATTTCCCATCACGATGGCAGATGTGTCAAGTACAACCGGTCCCTGCACATCGATATCTCCCTTGACCGCTCCTGCGATCACTGCGCTCTTTGCAAAGATATTGCCGATGATAACAGAGCTTTGTCCGATCTTGATGGTTCCCTCGGAACGGATCTCTCCCGTGACGCGTGCATTTTCCGCGAACACCTCAGCCGCCTTGGAATTTCCTTTGATATTTCCGGTTACATCCAGCTTACCGAGTGTCTCCACATCACCGACGATCGTTCCGATCACTTCAATGGATCCCTTGGAACTCACGTTACCGGTAATCGTCATGCCTGCTGTAATGATTGCATTTTCATCGGTTGCAACACCTGTAAGTTTTGTTGTCTGCTCTGCCATTTTACGATGCTCCTTTGTCTCTTTTTTTGCTTCCTCCACCTTTTCGAGAACCTCGCCCACAGTCTCTTCGCTCCTGAGCATGTCGCTTACGATATCCTGCGGGATCTCGGATACCGGTTCGTCGGGATTTCCGTTCTCAGCGGTCTCGTCCTCGATCTCTTCGATCTCCTCTACCTCGCCAAAATCTTTTTCGTCCCCGGCATTTTCTTCTCCCGCCGTGTCCTTCTCAATCTCCTTCTTGGTCTGTGCATCCGGTTCCTGTGTATCGGCCTTTGGCGCTTCCGATTCCTGTACGGCCACGTTCAGTGCGTCTTTCGCATCCGGTTTGGCGGGCAGATCTTCCTGCGAAGATTCCTCGCTCTTTTTGCCCTCCTGCAGCTGTTTTTGTCTCTCGTTTTCTGCTTCCTCAAGCGCCTTGAGCTGTTCCTCGAGCAGTCGAAGCTCCTCGTCTTCCTCGCTCAGGATCTCCTCCGGCTCATCCTGTCCGAGCACCTCGTCAAGCATATCACCAAGCTGCTTTTCATCCATTGTCTCTGCGGGATCTGCCTGCTCTTTTTCCGCTTTCTGCGGTTTTTGCTTTTCTTCGCTGTCCGCTTTCTTCTCTACCGTCTCATCTACATCGAGATCATCGTCCGGTATCAGCTCGCTGACCGCCTGTGACAAATCCTCCTTTAGATCCTGAAAAAAACCCATACTTTTTCCTCCGTTTTTACTTACTCTATCGAAATATGCTGTATCTTTACCGTATCCTCCGTTATCGGCAAGATGCTGACATGCTCCATAGACTGCAGTTTTTCTATTATGATCGGTAGTGCTTCTACCGTTGTTGTCTTATCGTTTGCATCATGCAATAGAACGATTGCATTCTCCTTACCTGCGATATTCTCAGTCACATTGCTGACAATATCACTGACAGAGCTGGTTTTTCCGTCCGCATCATAACCCGAGACATTCCAGTCATAGTAGGAGATGCCCTCCTTTTCAAGTGCCGAGATCAGCTCCGTCATGTCTACACTGCTGACCGTGTTGGAACTGCCTCCGGGGAAACGATAGATCGTGCTCCTGACGCCGGTTCTTTCAAAGAGCATATCCGACAGCCGGTGTACATCCTCCAAAAACGGCTCAACGCCGGCATAGATCTCACTGTAGCGGTGACTGTAGGAATGCATGCCGAGTGTATGCCCATCCCGAACGATCCTCTGATAGAGCGGCGTGTAATCCTCGGATTTTCCGACCACAAAGAATGTGGCTTTCACCTGATAGCGATCCAGAATGTCCAAAATAGCTTCCGTGTTCGCACTGGGACCGTCATCAAAAGTCAGATAAACCCTGATCGCATCCTCATCTTCCTTCGTGGCGAACGCATCTACACTCTCCGGTTCTGCATCCGGCAGCGTATCCTGGACTGCGGCACTGTCCTCGTCTTTACCGGAAAGAGCCGTCTGCGCCGGAACATGCGTGGTGACCTCTCT
>JAGBQU010000010.1 GCA_017632755.1 Lachnospiraceae bacterium | reverse complement strand
TCTCGAGCTTAAGGAGCGTCTGCAAAAGACACAGGAGAATTTCCGCGGCAGCAGGTTGCGCGTGAAAGTGGACGATGGTGATAAGAGTCCGGGATGGAAATTCTCCGAATGCGAGATGCGTGGGATCCCGATCCGTGTGGAGATCGGACCGAAGGATATCGAGGCAAACCGCTGTGTGATCGTCCGCCGTGACACGAGGGAAAAGATCGAGGTTTCCCTTGATGAACTCGAAACGAAGGTGGCACAGATCCTTGAGGCGATGCAGGTAGAGATGCTTGAGCGCGCGAGAGAACACAGAGATACGCATACCTATATCGCGACAAACTATGAGGAGTTTGAGCAGACGATCAACGAAAAACCCGGCTTTGTCAAGGCAATGTGGTGCGGCGATCAGGCCTGTGAAGACCTGATCAAGGAAAAGACGACAGCAACCAGCCGTTGTATGCCATGGGAGCAGGAAAAATTAGCCGATACCTGCGTCTGCTGCGGCAAACCGGCAGTCAAAATGGTATACTGGGGTAAAGCATATTAAAAACAAAGCATTAGGTTGGAAGGAAGGGTGAATTATGAATATACTGGTAATCAACTGCGGCAGCTCATCGCTGAAATATCAGCTCATCGACAGTGAGAGCGAAAAGGTTCTGGCAAAGGGTCTGTGCGAGAGGATCGGGATCGACGCAAGTGCGATCACACATCAGCCTGCCGGAGGTGAGAAGGTGACCTCGCAGGTGGAGATGAAGGATCACACGGATGCGGTCAGATACGTGATCGAAAAACTTACAGACGAGAAAGTGGGCGTGGTAAAATCCCTGGATGAGATCGGAGCCGTCGGTCACAGGATTGTGCATGGCGGTGAAAAGTTTGCGAGCAGCGTCATCATCGATGACGAAGTGATGAAGGCGATCGAGGAGTGCAATGATCTGGCACCGCTTCACAATCCCGCAAATCTGATCGGTATCAACTCCTGCAAGGCGATCATGCCGGGCGTTGTGAATGTGGCTGTCTTTGACACTGCGTTTCATCAGACAATGCCTAAAAAGGCTTACCTGTATGGTCTGCCCTATGAATATTATGAGAAATATAAGGTTCGCCGCTACGGCTTCCACGGCACCAGCCATGATTTTGTGAGCAAGCGTGCCGCACAGCTTCTGGGCAAGGATCGGAAGGATCTAAAGATCATTGTTTGTCACCTGGGCAACGGCGCATCCATCTCTGCGGTCAAGAATGGCGAGTCCGTGGATACCTCGATGGGACTCACACCGCTTGAGGGACTCATCATGGGGACAAGATCCGGGGACATCGATCCTGCGATCATTTCTTTTATCGGTGAAAAAGAAAACTTAAATTCCGCTGAGGTTGTGAATATACTAAACAAAAAATCCGGTGTTCTGGGTCTTTCGGGCGGATTGTCCAGCGACTTCAGGGACCTCGGACAGGCAGCGGAGGAAGGCAATCAAAAGGCTATCGACACACTCGAGGCTTATGCATACCGCGTTGCAAAGTACGTGGGAGCATACGTAGCTGCGATGAACGGCGTGGATGTCATCGCCTTTACGGCCGGAATCGGTGAGAACAACGCAAAAGTAAGAGCAATGGTCGGAGAGTATCTGGGATATCTTGGTACCAACATCGATCCTGAAAAGAATGCGATCCGTGGTGAGGAAGTGATCCTTTCCGATGAGGGGAGCAAGGTTGTCACCATGGTGATACCGACCGATGAGGAACTTGCCATCGCAAGAGAGACACTTCGTCTGGTCAGCGGTTGCTAGTACAGCAAAGCGGTACAAAGATCATATATATCGATAGGATGAAAGGGATATTTCGCGAATTCATATGCGGGATGTCCCTTTATTATTAAATCTTCATAAAGTCTATTGATTTTTTGCGACAAGCGGATAAAATGGTAACAGTTTACGTGATCGTGGATTTGAAAAGCAGGAGGAGTAGAATGCTCAAGATAATAAAATTCGCAAGACATTACTGGTATATCATGATACTGATCTTCGGTCTTTTGATCGTGCAGGCGTACTGTGATCTTTCGCTTCCGCAGTATACATCCAACATCGTGGATACCGGAATTCAGGCAAAGGGAATTGAGAGCCCCGTTCCGGAGCAGATGCGCGTACAGACCTATGACAGGCTGATGCTCTTTATGACAGATGAGCAACAGGCTGTTTTCGCACAGGCGTATGCGCTCACACAGGAAGGGACTTACAGGATCAAGGAGGAGTATAGGCAGGCTCTCTCGGATGAGGCGGATGTCGGAGATGACACGGAGAGAGCAGAGTACATAGAAACACTCCGAAACCTCGTTGCGACAAAGGAGACGCTCGTCTATATGCTTTCCTCACAGGGTGAGGAAGCGGAGATGATGAAAAACGAGATGCTTGCGCAGATGGGGATTCCGGAAGGAACGGATCTGTTTACCGCTTTTTCGATGATGGACCGGAAGATCGTGCTTGGTATCACGGATGCCATCGAGCAGCAGCTTGCAGGCATTTCGGAGACAGTCGGTGACTCGACGGCCATCGCTTTTGTGACAAGCGAGTATGAGCAGATGGGCATCGATGTAAACAAGATCCAGATGGGATATCTGCGCAGTCAGGGAGTTCGTATGCTGATGATCGCAATGCTCGGCGTATTTATGGCTGTTATCAGCGCATTCCTGTCCTCCCGTTTGGCAGCCAGGGTATCGATGAATCTGAGAGATGAGGTATTTCGCAAGGTTGTCCGGTTCTCCAATGCGGAGATCAATCAGTTTTCGACAGCCTCGCTGATCACCCGTTGCACGAACGATATACAGCAGGTACAGATCGTACTGACGATGATGTTCCGAATTGTTTTGTATGCACCGATCATGGCGGTCGGAGGGATCACCAAGGTCATTCAGACCAGATCCGGCATGGGCTGGATCATTGTGCTGGCGGTTGCCTGTATTTCAGTCATCGTCGCACTTTTGATGGTGGTTGCCATGCCAAAGTTCCGCATGATGCAGACACTGATCGACAGACTGAATCTGGTATCGAGAGAGATTTTGACCGGTATCCCCGTGATCCGTGCGTTCGGTCGTGAGAAGCATGAGGAGGAGCGCTTTGACAAAGCCAGCACCGAGTTAAAGCAGACGCAGCTTTTTACGTCCCGCACGATGGCGCTGATGATGCCTGCCATGATGTTCATCATGAACGGGATCACCGTGCTGATCGTCTGGACGGGAGCACATGGCGTCGATAACGGAACGATACAGGTCGGTTCCATGCTCGCATTCATTACCTATACAATGCAGATCGTCATGAGCTTTTTGATGATCACAGCGATCTCGATCATGCTTCCGAGAGCTTCGGTTGCGGCCCAACGTGTGGAGGAGGTGCTGGCGATCGATATCGTTATCGATAACAAGGCGCAGACGCTACCGCTTGCAAAGGATGGCAGCGTCACAGGAAAAGTTGCCTTTGA
>JAGBQU010000100.1 GCA_017632755.1 Lachnospiraceae bacterium | reverse complement strand
GGAGGAAGGGGAAAATCTGTTTGCTGTTATGTTAAACGGAGAGGAAGTCGGATATGTGGCGAGCATCGGGGATGCGGAGCGGTCTTTTGCGCAGGCGAGAAAGAAGCTTGCACAGGAATCCGATGAGATGGTGTTTACAGATGCGCAGGTTTCTTACGAGGGTCAGGCGCGTCTTTTTGGCGTTATCAGTTCGCAGAGGGAACTGACTGCGCGTATGTATGAAGCGCTGGGAAAAAATGTCCGCCAGACAAGGGAAAAAGCTTACACGATCAAGATCAACGACTTTACCATCAGCCTTGCGGGCAGCGAGGATGTCAGAAAGCTGCTTCAGGCTGCACTGGACAAATACGGCGCGCAGGGTAAATATGTGGTAAAACTGGTGCTGGATCCGACGAGGGAATTGAATGTTCTCACCACGAGCATCCAGACCACGCAGGAGAAACGGGAGCAGGATGCGCTTGCGGGCGAGGTCATCTTGGCGGCAGGTGTCGAGAGAGAACTCTCGGATATGGACAAAAACATGGATACATCGCAAAAGAAAGACTTTGTGGATTATGAGCAGGGTCTGACCGATATCGGATATGGGGATAAGATCGAGGTTGTGGAAGCGTATCTTCCCACAGACTCCATTGTGCCGCTTGAGGATGCCATCGCAACGGTGACAAAGGAGCAGGAAAAAAATACGATCTATGAGGTTGTCGCCGGCGACACCCTTTCCGGCATCGCACTTAAGACAGACATCAGCATGGATAAGATCATTGCGATGAACGAGAATCTTGAGGATGAGAATTCCACCATCCGCATCGGCGACGAGCTGATCGTGACGATCCCGGAGCCGACGCTTTCCGTAGAGCGCACGGAGAACATTTACTATGAGGAAGATTACGACGCAGAGATAGAATATATTTACAATGACAACTGGTATACGACAGAGACGGTGACGAGACAGGAACCTTCCGCGGGACACAGAAAGGTCATTGCGTCGGTGCACTACCGCAACGATTCTGTCAGCGGACGCGATATCATAAAGGAAGAGGTTGTACTGGCTGCGGTTCCAAAGATCGTGGAAATCGGTACGAAGACACCGCCGACATACCTCAAACCGATATCCGGAGGACGATTTACCTCCGGTTTCAAGAGAAGATGGGGACGTATGCACAAGGGTGTTGACTGGGCCACACCGATCGGAACGGCCGTCATGGCATCCTCGGGAGGAACTGTCGCAAGAGCCGGCTGGGGAAGCGGATACGGCTATGTGATCTATATCAATCATGCGGACGGCAGACAGACCAGATACGGGCATCTTTCAAAGATCCTTGTCAAACCGGGACAGTCTGTCAAGCAGGGACAGAAGATTGCTCTGTCCGGAAATACCGGTCGAAGCACCGGGCCGCATGTGCATTTTGAGATCCTGATCGGCGGATCGCAGGTTGATCCACTCAAATATATGAACTAGTGCGGCATTCCGGATGAGCACGTCGCTTTCTTTGCATTCCGTTCCAAAATGAAATTGGGGTTTGCAAAATGAGGACATGTGGTTTATACTAAGTACAATGTTATGTTAAGGGCTTGTTGCCAAAATGGCAAAAACAGAGGTGCATTATGGAACAATATGCAATTAAAGGTGGAAATCCTTTGGTCGGGGAAGTGGAGATCGGTGGCGCCAAAAATGCTGCGCTGGGTATCCTTGCCGCTTCCATCATGACGGATGAGATGGTCTCGATAGATAATCTGCCGGATGTGCGTGACACAAACGTGCTCATCCAGGCGATCGGAAGTATCGGAGGCATTGTTGAAAGACCGGATCGCCACACCGCTAAGATATGCGGGGCGGCTATACATGATCTGACGATAGAACACGATTATATCAAAAGGATCAGGGCATCCTATTATCTGCTGGGTGCACTGCTTGGAAAATACAAGAAGGCCGCGGTGGCTCTGCCCGGCGGATGCAATATCGGCAGCCGTCCGATCGACCAGCATATCAAGGGCTTTGAGGCTCTCGGTGCAGAAGTCAGGATCGCACACGGACTCATCAGCGCAGAGGCGGAGAGGCTGACAGGAAGCCACATCTATCTGGACGTTGTGTCGGTGGGCGCGACGATCAATATCATGCTTGCCGCATCGATGGCGGAAGGCAAGACGATCATCGAAAATGCTGCCAAAGAGCCGCATGTCGTAGATATCGCAAACTTCTTAAACAGTATGGGTGCCAATATTAAGGGTGCCGGAACGGACGTGATCCGTATCAAGGGAGTGGAGAAGCTCCACAAATCAGAGTATTCCGTGATCCCCGATCAGATAGAGGCCGGAACATTTATGTTTGCGGCTGCAGCTACCAAGGGCGACGTGATGATCAAAAATGTCATCCCCAAGCACTTGGAGTCGATCACTGCCAAGCTGATGGAGCTGGGGTGTGAAGTGGAGGAGTCGGATGATGCGGTCCGTGTCGTCTCGTCAAAACCGCTCAGACATACTCACGTCAAGACCCTGCCGTATCCCGGATTCCCGACGGATATGCAGCCTCAGATCGCTGTGACGCTCGGATTGTCCTCGGGTACCAGCATTGTGACGGAGAGTATTTTTGAGACCCGGTTTAAATATGTGGATGAGCTCACCAAGATGGGGGCGTCTATCAAGGTAGAGGGAAATACGGCGATCATTGACGGGGTTTCCCATTATACGGGAGCCCATATCAGTGCGCCCGATCTTCGTGCGGGAGCGGCACTTGTCATTGCCGGACTGACCGCGGAGGGTGTCACCATCGTGGACGATATCGTCTATATCCAGCGTGGATATGAGGATTTTGAGATCAAGCTCCGCAATCTCGGTGCACAGATCGAGAAGGTTTCGGGGGATAAGGAGATCCAGAAATTCAAATTAAAGGTTGGTTGAAAAAACAAAAGCGAATGCGGGAATGCATTCGCTTTTTTATATGATCGCTTCAATTTTCAGTTCCGGATGCCGGGTCAGATCCAAGAAGCCGCTTTCGACGGCAAGCGTCGGGCGTGAATACCATTGCTTATTGACGTAAATGATCTTACCGATCTGCCCGTCGGAAAGCCGCACATGATTGTTCATGTAGGTCTGCACGATGTTTTCCAAAAAGGTCATGATATACTCGGTCTCATATTTCTGCAGGCCTTCCTTCTCGAAGATCTCGATGACGGAAAGCGGGCAGAGTGGTCCGCGGTACACCCTTGCGGCCGTCATGGCATCATACACATCTGCGATGGCCACCACCTTTGCGAACTTGTCGATCTTATCGCCGGTGACCCCAAGCGGATAACCTCCGCCGTCACATCGCTCATGGTGCATCAGAGCCGCATTCTTGATGTGCTGATCTATGTCCTGCTGCTTTAATATCTTATACCCCTCTACGGGATGCGTTTTGATGATGTTATATTCCTCGTCTGTCAGCCTTGACGGTTTCTTGATGATGTCTTCCGGTATCGCGAGTTTGCCGATATCGTGAAACAGGCCGCAGGTCGTGGCAAGTTCCCGGTCTGCCTGGGGAAAGTGCAGCCATTCGGAAAATACATTGCAGATAAGTGCCACATTCAAGCTGTGCGTGAATGTCAGATCATCGTATTGACGCATATTCTGCAACATCGTAAAGACGTCGGATGCTGTCTTGCAGGTGCGAATGACATCCAGCGTGCCGCTTAACATCTCATCGACCGGCAGCGGTGTATTTTTTTCCACCACATCGCTGAGGCAGTTTTTCAGCGTGCCGACATTTTCCTGAAATTCCGCTTCAAACTTTTTGAATTCCTCGCTTGCACGGATGACTTCCGAATAGGTCCATTCGCCATTAGACAGCGATGAACTGCGCCGTTCATTGTGCGCGATCTGCTGCTCATCCTCCACGTGAATACTGATGATGGAATAAAGCTCAAGTCGTGTGATCGCCTCGTCCGTCAAACAGAAACCCTTTGGCAGGATCAATGCCTGATTGTATGAGTAAACATCCTCGGCAGTGACCATTCCGGGGACTAGATTCATAATATTGACACGTTTCATATCTGTATCCGCCCCCTTTAGATTCATTATATCCAATAGAATCTGTTTCGTCAAACAATCTGCGCAAATCCATTAGAAAAATCTGACTTTTCGACCGGAAATTCAGACGGCAGACATTTCCGGATCTCTGTTGCGGGGAGTGCTGCAGCGGAGGTGCCAAATTCGGCTTGTGAAGAAAAAGTGCGCATGATAAAATGATAACGATGGGCATTGCCGAAAAACGTATTACCTCTCGGGGGCCGGCAATGAACCAAAACAGAGGAAAGCAGGGATAGGCATGGCATTTACACACCTTCACGTCCACACGGAGTATTCTCTTTTGGACGGTTCAAACAAAATCACGGAATGCGTCAGACGGGTGAAGGAACTGGGGATGGACAGCGTCGCCATCACAGATCACGGGGTCATGTATGGTGTCATCGATTTTTACAGAGCCGCACATGCCGAGGGGATCAAACCGATCATCGGCTGTGAGGTGTATGTTGCGCCGAATTCCCGTTTTGATAAGGAACTGACAGGCGGAGAGGATCGCTATTATCATCTGGTGCTCCTGGCGGAAAACAATGTAGGATATCAGAACCTCTCCAAGATCGTCAGCCGCGGTTTTACCGAGGGCTACTACTACAAGCCCCGTGTGGACATGGAGATATTACGTGAGTTCCACGAGGGAATCATCGCGCTGTCTGCCTGCCTGGCGGGCGAGGTGCAGCGCTATATCGTCAAGGGGCTGGTCGATGAGGCGAAAAAGGCAGCCATCAAATACAGGGACTGCTTTGGAAAAGAGAATTACTTTCTGGAGCTTCAGGATCACGGGATCCCGGAGCAACGCACCGTCAACGGCGTGCTACAGGCCATGAGCCGCGAGCTTGATATCCCACTGGTGGCGACCAATGACGTGCACTATACATATGCGGAGGATGAAAAGGCTCACGATATCCTGCTCTGCATCCAGACCGGAAAGCGCGTTGCCGATGAGGACCGTATGCGTTATGAGGGCGGACAATACTATATCAAGAGCGAGGAGGAAATGCTCTCCCTCTTCCCGTATGCGAAGGAAGCTCTTGAGAACACACACAAGATCGCGGAGCGCTGCAATGTGGAGATCGAGTTTGGAAAGACCAAGCTGCCGCACTATGAGGTCCCGGAAGGCTACACTCCCGAGACATATCTGCGCATGCTTTGCGAGGAAGGTCTGAAGCTGCATTATGCCGACGAGAGCGGTGCGATCGATCCTGCGCTCAGACAGCGCCTTGACTATGAGCTGGACACGATCCGGACAATGGGCTATGTGGACTATTTTTTGATCGTGTGGGATTTTATCAACTATTCGAGAGAGCATGACATCGCCGTGGGACCCGGGCGGGGATCGGCGGCGGGAAGTCTGGTGTCGTATTGTCTACACATCACAAATATCGACCCGATCAAGTATAATCTGCTCTTTGAGCGATTCCTCAATCCGGAACGTGTATCCATGCCCGATATCGACGTGGATTTCTGTGTGGAGAGACGGCAGGAGGTCATCGATTATGTGGGCCGCAAGTACGGACAAGAAAAGGTCGTTCAGATCGTGACCTTTGGTACCATGGCAGCCCGGGGTGTGATCCGGGATGTGGGAAGGGTCATGGATCTGCCCTACAGCTATGTGGACAAGATTGCCAAGATGGTTCCGATGGAACTCAATATTACCATAGAAAAAGCACTGAGCATGAACCCGGAATTTCGCACGCTCTATGACAGCGATGACCAGGTACATGAGCTGATTGATATGTGTCGCAAACTCGAGGGTCTTCCCAGACATACCTCCATGCATGCGGCCGGCGTTGTCATCTGTCCGGAAGCGGCGGAGGAGTTTGTGCCGCTCTCGAGAGGATCCGACGGATCCGTCACGACGCAGTTTGTCATGACGACACTCGAGGAACTCGGCCTGCTTAAGATGGACTTTCTGGGACTGCGCAACCTGACCGTCATACAGAATGCGGTGCGTATCATCGAGCAGACACGCGGTGAGAAGATCGATGTCGATGCGATCGACTATGACGACAAAAAGGTTTTAGACTCCATCGGAACCGGCAGGACCGAGGGCGTCTTTCAGCTCGAGAGCGCCGGTATGAAGTCCTTTATGAAGGAGCTAAAGCCCCATTCGCTGGAGGATATCATCGCCGGAATCTCCCTGTATCGTCCCGGGCCGATGGATTTTATTCCCAAATACATCAAGGGAAAGAACGAGCCGGACAAGGTAGAATACGCCTGTCCGCAGCTCGAACCGATCCTCAAGCCGACCTACGGCTGTATCGTCTATCAGGAGCAGGTTATGCAGATCGTGCGTGATCTCGGCGGTTACACGATGGGGAGGAGCGATCTGGTAAGGCGTGCGATGAGCAAAAAAAAGCAGGCGGTCATGGAAAAAGAGCGCGCCAATTTTGTGTATGGAAATCCCGACGAAAATGTGCCCGGCTGTGTATCGCGAGGGATTGATGCGCAGGTTGCGCAGGGGATCTACGATACGATGATGGATTTTGCAAAATATGCGTTCAACAAGTCTCATGCGGCGGCCTATGCGGTCGTATCGTATCAGACCGCATATTTAAAATACTATTATCCGGTGGAATATATGGCGGCACTGATGACCTCCGTCATTGACAATACCGCAAAGGTCTCGGAATATATCCTGACCTGCCGCAATCTGGGCATTCAGATCATGCCGCCCGATGTCAACGAGGGCGAGATGGGATTTTCCGTCAAGGAAGGCGCCATCCGTTTTGCACTCACTGCAGTTAAGGGCGTGGGAAGACCGACCATCGAGGCGCTC
>JAGBQU010000099.1 GCA_017632755.1 Lachnospiraceae bacterium | reverse complement strand
TCTCTCCGACATGACGGATCGTGTGAGGGAAACGCTGGGGAGTGTGGATCTGATCGCTGCGGAGGACACCAGAAACTCCATTCGGCTGCTCAATCACTTCGGGATCAAAACCCCGATGACCAGTTATCATGAGTATAATAAGGTGGAGAAGGCATATACTTTAATAGCGAAAATGAAGGAGGGGCAGAATATTGCCCTGATCTGTGATGCGGGAACTCCGGCGATCTCCGATCCCGGGGAGGTGCTCGTTGGCATGTGTCATGAGGAAGGGATCCATGTGACCTCGCTTCCGGGACCCTGTGCATGCATCACGGCTCTGACTTTGTCGGGATTATCTTCGAGACGTTTTTGTTTTGAGGGTTTTCTCCCGTCTGACAAGCAGGAAAAAAAGCTTGTGCTGGGAAGTCTGAAGGATGAGCCGCGCACGATCATCCTATATGCCGCACCGCACGATCTGAAGAAGACACTGCAGGAGCTTTGTGAGACGCTCGGTGAGCGGCAGATCGCGATATGCAGGGAACTGACGAAGCGGTTTGAGGAAGTTAGGCGCACCACGCTTGCGGAGGCCGAGATGTACTACAATACACATGAACCCAAGGGTGAATATGTGCTTGTGATCGAGGGCAAGAGCTTTTCGCAGCTGGAGAAGGAAACGCAAAGTGTATGGCAGCAAATGCCGCTTGAGATGCATATGGCCCACTATGAGGCGCAGGGTATGGATAAGAAGAGCGCGATGAAGCAAGTGGCAAAGGATAGGGGAATCTCCAAAAGAGAGGTCTATCAATCGCTGCTTGATGCAGAAAGGGATTGACAAATTCTTGCGTAGCACATATGATTTGATTAACAGTATTATGTTCAGAAAAGGAGAAGTAAGATGTTAGAGAAAATTAGTGACATCATAAAAGAACAGTTAAATCTTGATGAGGGTGCAGAAATCACAGAGGAAACATCCTTTAAGGATGATCTTGGCGCTGACTCTCTGGATCTGTTTGAGCTGGTAATGGCGTTAGAAGAGGAATACGGGATGGAGATCCCGGCAGAGGAGCTGGAAGCTCTCGTTACGGTCGGTGACGTGATCGAGTTCATAAAGAGCAAAGATATCGATGACTGATAGTTTCGATCAAGCAGTTCTTTGAACGGAAATCGGGCTGACACGGACCACATCGTCCTAAGCAGAAGCTTAGGACGTTTTATTATGTAATAGTTTTTGTTTTGCAGGTGGATAAAAGGAGGAGAAAAATGGCGGACAAGAAATTTGTCGAGGCGATCACATCAATGAATGAAGATTTTGCGCAGTGGTATACGGATGTGGTCAAGAAGGCGGAATTGATGGATTACACCAGTGTGAAAGGCTGTATGGTGTTTAAACCCGCAGGCTATGCGATCTGGGAGCTGATACAAAAACAGCTTGATGAGAGATTCAAGGAGACCGGAGTGGAGAACGTATATCTGCCAATGTTCATTCCGGAGAGTTTATTACAGAAGGAGAAGGATCATGTCGAGGGCTTTGCACCCGAGGTGGCATGGGTGACACACGGAGGGCTGAATCCGCTTCAGGAGAGAATGTGCGTCAGACCGACATCGGAGACCTTGTTCTGCGATTTTTATAAGAATGAGATACAGTCCTACAGAGATCTTCCCAAGGTTTACAATCAGTGGTGCAGCGTTGTGCGCTGGGAAAAAGAGACCAGACCTTTCCTTCGCTCGAGAGAGTTTTTGTGGCAGGAGGGACACACCGCACATGCCACGGCAAAGGAGGCAGAGGAGAGAACGGTACAGATGCTCAATGTCTATGCCGATTTCTGCGAGCAGTGTCTGGCGATCCCGGTGATCAAGGGCCGCAAGACGGACAAGGAGAAGTTTGCCGGAGCGGAGGCAACCTACACGATCGAGGCGCTCATGCATGACGGAAAAGCACTTCAATCCGGAACAAGTCACAATTTCGGCGATGGTTTTGCCAAGGCATTTGGCATCCAATATACAGAGAAGGATAATAAGCTGCAGTATGTGCACCAGACCTCATGGGGTATGACGACCAGACTGATCGGTGCTGTCATCATGGTGCACGGTGATGATTCGGGACTCGTTCTTCCCCCCGCG
>JAGBQU010000098.1 GCA_017632755.1 Lachnospiraceae bacterium | reverse complement strand
CTATCCGCAAACGCAGCCGAAACAAACGCCTGCACCTGTGTAAGATTCTCCCTTTTTGCCTCAACAGTCAATTCATTCATACGCTTCTCCGTTTTTTTTGCGTGGCGAAACTACGCTATTGCTGACAGTGAAAGATCTCCAGAAAGTCCTTCACATTGGCCTCGATATC
Source organism: Lachnospiraceae bacterium (assembly GCA_017632755.1). The sequence continues at coordinate 3,394 of JAGBQU010000098.1, read as the reverse complement.
TCCCCGATAGACCGAGGAACCTGCAACAAGTATGTTCGCCCCGTTTAAAAGCAACATTCCTGCATTCTCCTTGTTGATCCCTCCGTCCACGGAAATGTCCGTCTTAAGTCCTCTTTTCTCGATCTCAGCCCTGATCGCGGCGACTTTTTTCTCGCTGCCGTCAATATATTTCTGACCTCCAAATCCGGGTTCGACCGACATCACAAGCACAAGATCCACCAGATCAAGGTAGGGAAAGATCTCTTCGACATCCGTACCCGGACGCAGGGATATCCCGCTCCTGACTCCTGCCCTTCTGATCTCACCAAGTGTGCCTGCCACATCCTCGCAGGCCTCCACATGGATCGTGATGATATCCGCACCGGCCTCCACAAATTCCTTAATATAGCGCACGGGCTCCGTGATCATCAGATGCACATCAAAAACCCGCTTTGTCACGCTGCGGACAGACTTTATCACAGGCATACCAAACGAAATGGATGGGACAAAGATCCCATCCATCACATCGATATGAATGTATTGGGCACCTGCTTCGTCCACTGCCTTGATATCCTCGGCCAATCTGCCAAAATCGGCCGCCAAAATAGATGGTGCTAAACAGTACATGTCAATATCTCCTCTTATTTTTACATTCTTCGTAAATCTGCAAATAGTTTTCATAGCGTTGCCGGCTGATGTCGCCTTGCTCCACGGCCGACTTGACCCCACAGGACGGTTCATGGATATGCACGCAGCCATGAAAACGGCATTGCCCTTCCATGCGATCGATCTCCGGGAAAAAAGCCCGTACAGACTCCGGAGTAAGATGCTCCACCGACAGCGAGCTGAACCCCGGTGTGTCTACCAGATAAGACCCCGGTTCCAGCTGAATGAGCTGTGCATGCCGCGTCGTGTGCTTTCCGCGTTCGATCTTGTCACTGATACTTCCAACCTCCATGTGGGTATGCTCCTGAAGTATATTCATCAGGGAAGATTTTCCCACGCCGCTCGGTCCGGCAACCGTCGTCACCTTTCCCTTGAGCAACTCGCCGATCTCATCGATCCCGCTTTGGTGCTTGACACTGATAAAATGGAGCTCATAGCCCGCCGGTTCATAGATACCTCGAAGCATCCGAACCTGGTCGGGCGTTACCAGATCACATTTGTTAAAACAAATGACCGCAGGAATACCTCTTTCCTCCATCGTGATCAAAAAACGATCCAACAGGTTCAGGTTCGGCTCCGGGGATGTCGCCGCAAAGATCACAAGCGCCTGATCCACATTGGAGACGGCCGGACGGATCAGCTGATTTCTGCGCTCCTGTATCCGGATCAGATTTCCGGTCCTCTCGGCCTGATCCAGGATTTCGATCTCAACGAGATCCCCAACGAGAGGTTTCATTTTCTCCTTTCGGAAAATCCCCCTTGCCTTGCACTCATACAGCTGTCCATCTTCTGCATCCACATAATAAAACCCTGCGATCCCCTTGATGATTCTTCCACGCATAGGCTAGTTATCTTCCGTAAAGCTTACACTCTGTGGCGATGTCGTGACGGTTCCTTCCGTCTCCACCACGGTTTCCTCTCCGGTATCGGGATCCACCTCGGTCTGTGAAGATTTGGTGGTATAGGTGTAAGTGATCGTTCCGTCGCTCACCTTAAAACCGGTCTCATTGACCGCACAAGGGAAGGAGGACGTCGTAAAGGTACGGATATCTCCATTGCTGGCGGAAAGCGTGATGGTCACCGTTCCTCCGGTATATCCGGTGGGTGCGGACAGATTTGCAACGTATTTATAGTTCTTTTCTTTTTTGCCAAGGCTGAGGGTAATGCCGACCACGGTTCCTTCATCGACAGACATGCCGGGCGTCTGTGTCTGCGTGATCACGCATCCCTTAGACGTCGTATCGTTGTAATCCTGCTTGACCTCTCCACACTTTAATTTCACATCTTCCAGCTTTTGTCTGGCTGCGCTCTCCGTCATTCCCCGCAGATCCGGTACGGAGACTTTTTCGATCTTCGCCCCTTCACTGATCACGATGGTGACGGTCGCTCCCTTAGGAGATTTAGATGAGGCGGTAGGACTCTGGGAAATGACCACATCTTTTTTGACGCTGTCGCTGTTCGCATAATCCCTGGCCACCACAAAGCCATTCTGTTCCAAAAGTGCAACCGCATCATCCACCTGACTGCCCTCGACATTCGGGACATCATACCCCTTGATACCGCTGCTGACAACCAGATCGATCGTCGTATATTTTTCCACACTCTCCCCCTCGGCAATCGCCTGGGAGATGACTACGTCCACATCGTAAGTATCGGATTCCTCCGTGGTGATCCTGGTGCCCAGATTCATGGAGTTGAGTGTTTCCTTCACATCATTGATGTTTTGTCCAACCACATTTATCATGGTGACCATCTCATCAGTGGCAGCATCCTGTGTCTCGGCTTCCACGGTCTGCTCCGTCTGCGTCTCGGTATTATTTCCCGCATCGTTTCCTCTTCTGTTGTCAAACAGTCCGATCACCTTTCCGAGCAGGGCAAGCAAGATCAGTCCGATGATGACAGCCGCCACGATCGCAAGGATCGCCGTCAGCTTCTCCATCTTGGGATCGAGATCATCTTCCTCGTCATCCTCCTCATCCTCGTTGAACTTGCGGACCGGCTCCCTTTTTTTGATCGGCTCTGCGCGGGAGATATCCGGCATATGCACTTCTCTCTCCGGTTCTTTTGCCGGTTCCTCCGTCAAAACGATATTGGAGGTGCGATCCTTGATCTGCGCGATATCCTCCTCCGATATCAGTTTGGTTGCTGCATGGGAATCCACCATTGCCATCTTGACAAAATTTTCATCCGGGCTGATCAGGGAATGCTTCAGATCCTCCGTGAGTTCACCCATATTCTGGTATCGGCGATCCGGGCTTTTCTGCGTCGCCTTAAAAATGATCTGCTCCACGCTGACCGGGATCTCCGGCACGAATTCTCTCGGAGAAGGCATCTCCTCCTGAATATGCTTGATCGCTACGGCAACTGTAGTCTCTCCGTCAAACGGGACACGTCCGGTCAACATTTCAAACATGGTACAGCCGAGTGAATAGATGTCGCTCTTCTCATCGCTGAAGCCGCCTCGGGCCTGCTCCGGCGAAGTATAATGAACCGATCCCATCACATTGGAAGTGATCGTGTTGCTGGTGGCAGCCTTTGCAATGCCAAAGTCCGTCACCTTCACCTTACCTTCCTTGGAAATGATGATGTTCTGCGGTTTGATATCCCTGTGGATGATCCCGTTATTGTGCGCGGCCTCAATACCCATGGCCACCTGGATCGCGATACTGATCGCTTCCTTCACGGAAAGCGTGATCTTCTTCTCGATATAGTTCTTCAGGGTGATGCCTTCCACCAGTTCCATGACGAT
>JAGBQU010000097.1 GCA_017632755.1 Lachnospiraceae bacterium | reverse complement strand
ACTTGCGGTCAATGACCTTAAGCAAAATGACACGCTCCAGCTCACGCAACGCTTCCGTCTCGGGGAATTCAGCTTCCTTGCTCTCATAAAGTTTGACCGCAGTCTCCTTGAGCATATGCTTTAACTGGTTTTTCTTCATCTTTGCGACATCCGGGGTCTTGATCTTTTTCACCGGAATGATCGGCAGAAGAAGCTGATTGAGTTCGGCCAGATCCCAGTCATCACTGGATGCATCATCGCTGATACAGGTGTCCACGATGCTTTCCACCTTATCCGTGATCATCTTGTAGATCACATCTCTCATGCTCTCTCCGTTGAGCACGCGCAGACGCTCCGCATAAATGATCTCTCTTTGCTCATTCATCACCTGATCATACTCAAGAAGATTTTTACGGATTCCGTAGTTGTTGCTCTCGATCTTCTTTTGTGCGGTCTCGATCGCTTTGGTGAGCATGCTGTGCTCGATCTCCTGATTATCCGGGATACCGAGTGAGTTGAATATGTTCATCAGACGCTCCGAACCAAACAGACGCATCAGATCGTCTTCCAGTGAGATATAGAACTTGGACTCACCGGGATCTCCCTGACGTCCGGCACGACCTCTGAGCTGATTATCGATACGCCTTGACTCATGCCTCTCCGTTCCGATGATCTTGAGACCGCCGGCAGCCTTTGATTCCTCGTCCAGCTTGATATCGGTACCACGACCTGCCATGTTGGTCGCGATCGTAACATTCCCGTGGATACCTGCGTCTGCGACGATCTCTGCCTCGAGTTCATGGAACTTTGCATTGAGCACTTTGTGCGCGATGCCCTGCTTGCTGAGCAGCTTGGAAATCTCTTCGGATGCCTCGATCGTGATGGTTCCCACCAGCACAGGCTGTCCTTTCTCATGCGATTTCTTCACTTCCTCAACGACCGCATGAAGCTTCTCTTTTTTGGTCTTATATACGGAATCCTGATGATCGATCCTGGCGACCGGCATATTGGTGGGGATCTCAACAACGTCCATTCCGTAGATATCACGGAACTCCTTTTCCTCTGTGAGCGCAGTACCGGTCATACCCGATTTTTTCTCGAATTTATTAAAGAAGTTCTGGAAGGTGATCGTTGCCAGCGTCTTGCTCTCTCTCTTTACCTTCACATGCTCCTTCGCCTCAATTGCCTGATGCAGACCGTCAGAATACCTGCGTCCCGGCATGATACGTCCCGTGAATTCATCAACGATGAGTACCTGATCGTCCTTAACCACATAATCCTGATCGCGGAACATCAGATTGTGCGCACGCAGCGCCAGAATGATATTGTTCTGTATCTCCAGATTTTCTGCGTCGGCAAGATTCTCAATATGGAAGAAATTTTCCACCTTAGCAATACCTTGTGCTGTCAGGTTGACGATCTTATCCTTTTCATTTACGACAAAATCTCCCGTTTCCTCCTGCTCCACGCCCATGAGGACATCCAACTTGGACATATCCTCCACATCGGCGCCGCGCTGAAGCTGTCTGGCAAGAATATCACATGCTTCATACAGCTTCGTGGACTTACCGCTCTGACCGGATATGATCAGCGGTGTTCTCGCCTCATCGATCAAAACAGAGTCGACCTCATCGATGATCGCATAATGCAGTGACCGAAGCACCAGCTGTTCCTTGTATATGACCATATTGTCACGCAGATAATCAAAACCAAGCTCATTGTTTGTGACATAAGTGATGTCACAGCCATACGCCTGTCTTCTCTCCTCCGGTTTCATGGAGTTGAGTACGACTCCGACCGTCAGTCCGAGGAACTCATGTACCTGTCCCATCCACTCTGCATCACGGTTAGCAAGGTAATCATTGACGGTCACCACGTGAACGCCCTTTCCCTCAAGCGCATTCAAATAGGCAGGAAGCGTAGATACCAACGTCTTACCTTCACCTGTTCTCATCTCGGCGATACGCCCCTGATGAAGGATCACTCCACCGATCAACTGTACCCTGTAGTGCTCCATGTTAAGAACACGTTTTGCTGCCTCACGCACGGTCGCATATGCCTCCGGGAGCAGATCATCCAGGGTCTCTCCCTCGGCAAATCTCTGCTTATATTCCTTTGTCTTTGCTTTCAGTTCCTCATCCGACAACGCTGCCATAGTGTCGCGATAGGATTCGATCTTACGAATAATCGGTTCGATCCGCCTTAACTCTCTCTCGCTGTGTGTACCAAATACTTTCTCTACTATATTCATTTTCTGCTCCTAAACACTACATTGTACTTCCGGGCTTAAGCCCTTCAACATTTTATCAGATAAAAGAAAAGGTTTCAACCATAAAGGTTGTATACAAATATTTAAATTTTTGTAAACAACATCCCCTGAATGAGATTGACCTTTAAATTGGAAAGTGTTATGATTTTAACGATGTCTACAGATACAACATAAAATAGTAAGAGGTGTAAACAAATGAGCAAAGGATTTGACGATTTAATTTCAAAGGTAAACGACTGCTCCGTCAAGACGGTTGCTGTCGCAGTGGCACAGGACGGCCCGGTGCTTGAGGCGATCCGCGCCGCAAAGGAGCGAAACATTGCAAATGCGATTCTTGTCGGTGACAAGGAGCAGATAGAGGCAGTTGCAGCCTCCATCAACATGGATCTTACAGGCTATGAGATCATCGATGTCAAGGATGAATACGAGGCAGCTCTGAAGGCGGTTTCTCTGGTACATGACGGAAAAGCGGATATGTATATGAAGGGTCTGATCAATACGAAAGCGTTTTTAAAGAGCGTTCTGGACAAAGAAGTGGGTCTTAGAACAGGCAAGCCCCTTTCCCATGTCTGCGTTTTTGAGGTAAAAGGCATTGACCATCTGCTTTTCTTAAGCGATGTGGCATTCATGACTTACCCCACACTTGAGGACAAGGCTCACATCATTGAAAACACGGTTGAAATCTGCCATGCATGCGGAATCGATAATCCAAAGGTTGCTCCGCTTGCCGCTGTTGAGGTTGTCAATCCCAAAATGCCCGCTACCGTTGAGGCAGCCGAGCTGACAAAGATGAATGAGGAGGGTGCAATCACCGGCTGTATCGTGGACGGACCTCTCTCGCTCGACCTTGCGATCGATCCAGAAGCAGCAAAGCACAAAGGCGCAGAAGGAAGAAAGATCGTCGGCGACGCAGATGTTCTTCTCTTCCCGGATATCCATGCCGGCAATATCACATACAAGTGTCTGGTACACACCGCTGAGGTGAAAAACGGCAACATCCTGACCGGCACAAAAGCTCCGGTCATCCTGACTTCCCGTTCTGACGATTTTGAGACAAAGGTCAACTCAATCGCACTGGGCGCAGTCGTTGCAGAGGCAATGAACAAATAAGAAAGAGAGGATCCTACCATGGCTATCAAAAGTTTAATTATCAATCCGGGTTCCACTTCCACCAAGATCGGTGTTTTTGAAGACGAGACCCTTTTATTTGAAGAGACACTCCGTCACTCTACGGAGGAGATCACAAGCTATCCGACCATCTATGACCAGAAGGACTTCCGCAAAAAGATCATCACGGATCTGTTGGCTTCCAAAGATTTTGACATCAAATCCCTGCATGTGGTTGTTGGTCGCGGCGGTATGCTCAAGCCGATCCCCGGCGGCACCTATCCGGTAACGGATGAGCTTCTTGAAGATTTAAAAGTCGGCAGACAGGGACAGCATGCTTCTAACCTCGGCGGAATCCTCGCAAAGGAGATTGGTGATTCCATTGGCGTCCCCTCCTATATCGTAGATCCCGTTGTTGTAGATGAGCTCGATGATATCTCCCGTTTTTCCGGCGTCAAGGAGCTGCCCCGAACAAGCGTGTTCCACGCGCTCAACCAGAAAGCGGTAGCAAAGCGCTATGCCAAGGAAAACGGAAAGAAATACGATGCTCTGAACCTGATCGTGGTTCACATGGGCGGCGGTGTATCCGTAGGTGCACACACCGATGGTAAGGTCGTTGACGTGTTCAATGCACTCGACGGCGACGGCGCATTCTCCCCTGAGAGCTCAGGAGCAGT